>JAFVMW010000045.1 GCA_017506735.1 Oscillospiraceae bacterium
CTCGCCCGTGCTGGATACTACAGTATCCAGACACGGTACGAGCAAGTGCACTTATGCGATTGAACCGCCGTGTACCGAACGGTACGCACGGTGGTGTGAGAGGTCGGCTACTCAACTAATGGGTAGCCTCCTACTCTATTTTGGAACGATGGACGGTGGATATGAAAGGATTTCCGTTACGAAGCATTCTGATTCCGGAAGGTAATGGTGCCGGTTTCGGCATCCGTGGCGTCCACGATGGCCAGAGATTCCACATGGCAGCCAGGTTCCGGATGACACGGCCGCCGATCTGGAAGCCCTTCTCAATGACAATGCCGCCCTTTGCGATTCTCGCTTCATATAAATTCATCTCTGTTTCTCACTTTCGATTCTTTACGATATTTCTTGCCCCGTGGATACCGATGATATTCACAACTTACCGTAATAGTAGTATCATAACGGGTCAATAAAGTACGTAGCCGGGATGAATTCTCTATTCCCGGCCCATATCGTCGAATGCCCGAAGGGCTCCGGCCACCTGCTCTGCCCAGCGTCTGCACAGCGCTTCCGATTCCGCTTCCGCCAGAATCCGGATCACCGGCTCGGTGCCGGAGGGGCGGAGCAGCAGCCGTCCCCGGCTTCCAAGGTGACGCTCCGCCTCCTGCCTGGCCTTCTGTACCCTTGGGTCAGCCAGGGCGGCGGCTTTGTCCCGGACCGGCACCGAAAGCTGCACCTGGGGATAAACCGTCATCCCCTCACAAAGCCGGGACAGGGGCTGCTTCCGGGCCATCATTACCTCCATCACCTTCAGAGAGGTGAGAATGCCGTCCCCAGTGGTGGCGTATTTGGAAAAGATGATGTGTCCCGACTGCTCGCCGCCCAGACGGCAGCCGGTGGCCATCATCCGCTCGTAGACATTTTTGTCCCCCACATCGGTGATATCCCACTGAAGCCCGGCCTGCTCCAGGGCCTGATACAGTCCCGGATTGGACAAAACCGTGGTGACCACCCGGCCCTTCAGCAGCTCGCCCCGTTGGGCCATGTACGTGCCGCAGAGGAAAAGGATCTGATCCCCGGTGACCGGATTTCCCTTTTCGTCCACGCACAGGCACCGGTCCGCATCCCCGTCATAGGCAAAGCCCACATCAAGGCCCTGCTCCACCACAAAACGGCACAGCACCTCTATCGATGTGGAACCGGCCTTTCGGTTGATGTTGCAGCCGTCGGGACTGCCGTTGAGGACGAAGGTCTGGGCCCCCAGGGCCTCAAACACCGTCCGGGCCAGATTCCAGGCTGCCCCGTTGGCGCAGTCCAGCCCCACCTTCATGCCCCGGAAGGAGTACAGCCCCAGGCTGATCAAATAGCCCAGATACCGGTTTCGCCCTGCGGTATGATCCACCGTTCTGCCGATGTTTTCCCGGGTGGCCAGGGGCAGATCCTGCCAGCATTCCCCGAAGCAGGAAACCGCCCCCTCCAGGTAAGACTCCACCAGGCCGATGACCCCGTCCTCCATCTTTTCCCCGGCGGAATTCAGCAGCTTGATGCCGTTGTCATAGTAAGGATTGTGGGAAGCGGAGATCATAACGCCGCAGTCAAAGCCCTCTGTCCGGGCGATGTAGGCCACCGACGGGGTGGTGGTCACATGGAGCAGGTAAGCGTCCGCTCCGGAGGCGGTGATGCCGCCTGCCAGCGCGTATTCCAGCATATAGCCGGAGCGCCGGGTGTCCTTGCCGATGACGATCCGGGCAGGGCGATCCCGGAGCCGGGTGAAATACCAGCCCAGAAACCGGCCCACCCGGAAGGCGTGGTCGGCAGTCAGATCCACATTCGCTTCCCCCCGGAAGCCGTCGGTTCCAAAGTATTTCCCCATATTATTCCGCCTTTCTGCGCTGGATCACCGTTCCGTCATTTTTCCAGATGCTGTTTTCCGGCACCCAGCCCCGGACGCAGCTGGCAGGGTAGACCATGGCCCCCCGGCCCAGCACGGTTCCCGGATTCAGCACCGCGTTGCAGCCCACCTCGCTTTCGTCCCCCACCAGGGCGCCGAATTTCCGCAGGAGCGTATGCACAGGCCCCGAAGGAGTATGGACAGTGACCGTCTGCCGGTCGGAGCGGAGGTTGGAGATCACCGCGCCGCAGCCCAGATGGGCCCGGTATCCCACAATGGTATCCCCCACATAGTTGAAATGAGGCAGCTGAACCCGGTCAAAGAGAATGGCGTTTTTCACCTCCGAGGCGTTGCCGATGACACAGCCCCGGCCAGCCAGAACGCCGCCCCGGAGGAAGGCCCCGGGCCGCAGCTCCGTTTCCGGGCCAAGGATGCAGGGGCCGGTGATGGATACCCGGTCCGCGATCCGGGCGGTGGAGTGAATCCACACCCCCGGACTGCGGCAGTCATAACCGCTGTCCAGCCCGGAGCCCAGCTCCAGAATCTTCGCCCGAAGCTCCTCCAGCGCCTGCCAGGGCCATTCAAACCCGGAAAGCCACTCCCCGGCAATGGAGTGACGCAGCTCAAACAGTTCGCAAATATTCATGGAAAGCCCCCTCCGATCTAAGGATCTGCTATCCGCATTTTATGCGGTTTCCGGGTGGCTGGTGCATACATTCCGCCGAAATGGGCATACTTGCTACACCACTGCAAGGAGGATTCTACTATGATCGAACAGGATACCATCAAGCTGCTCCGGGAGTGTGACGCCGGGGTGAAAATGGGGGTTGCATCCATTGACGAGGTAATCGGCCACGCTGACAGCGATCAGCTCCGCTCCACCCTGAGCCGATGCCGGAGCGAGCATCAGAAGCTGGGCACAGAGCTGCAGCAGCTTCTGGGGAAATACGGGGACCAGGGCAAAAATCCCAACCCCATCGCCAAGGGAATGTCCTGGGTCAAGACCAACATGAAGCTTTCCATGGAGGACGATGACGGCACCATTGCCGATCTGATGGTGGACGGCTGCAACATGGGTGTCAAGAGTCTGACCCGATATCTGAACCAGTACCAGGCCGCCGACGAGAAATCCAAGGATCTGGCCAAGCGTCTGATCCGGGTGGAGGAGCAGCTTGGCACCGACCTGCGGCAATTTCTCTGATAAACGACAAAAAGGACCCGGAACGAATCCGGGTCCTTTCTCAGTATCAGTTGATCAGGCGTTGGGGTTCTCCAGAGTCTCAACCACAGTCCAGCCGGCGGCATTCACACCTGCGGAGGTGATCTCAAACAGCTCGTCAGCGGCGATCAGGCACAGAACCATGTTGTCCTTGGTGGCAACGATGGCATCGGTGGGAGCAACACAGACCCACTTCATCCAGTCCACATTGGCGGCGAAGTCAGCGCAGACAGCCTCAGCGTCAGCACCCTCGGCCAGCTTGACCAGGGACAGGGAGTAGGCGGTGGTCATCATCATGGGAGCGCAGTTGGCGGCAGTGTCCACACCCTCGTCGGAGGACAGGCCCAGGGTGAAGGCGAAGTAGTCGTCCTTCTCCACATGGCTGATCACATAGCCGTCAGCGTTGGGGATGCCAGAGAGGATGGTGTTCATCTCAGCGAGCAGAGTCTCGTCCACCTGGCCCTGAACCATGGGCTGGGGAACGTAGACAGGCAGGGAGTTGGTCAGCTCCTGGAAGAAGGCGTCCATGGTGTTGTAGCCCTCCACATAAGCCTCGGGCAGGGTGCCGCCGAAGCCGCAGGCCAGGCTGGTGCCGTCAGCGAAGTCGATGTACATGGAGCCGTTGGCCTCGCCCTCGCCCCAGGCATCCTGGCCGTTCAGCTCAGCCAGACCGGTCTGGGCCAGAGCCTCGGTGATGCCGTGGAAGACGGAAGCGTCCATATCGCCAACCTTCTTCACATCGCCCACATATTCCACATGGACGGTGCCGTCTTCGTTGGCGAACACGGTGATGGAGCGGATGTTCTCGTAGTTCTCACCCATGGACAGGGAGAAGAAGGTCACAGGGTTCTCAACCTGGGGATAGGTGGGCTGGGTAGCGGGAGCAGTGGTCTCGGGGACGGAAGGAGCGGTGGTTTCGGGCTCCTTGGCAGAGTCGCAGGCGGCCAGGGACAGCACCAGCACGCAGGCCAGCGCCAGAGTCAGCAGTCTTTTCATGGAAGAATCTCCTTTATATTTTTTATGTTTTTCAATTTTGAAATCCCTGTCATTATAGCGGAAGAAGTCCGGAAATTCAAGCGGAAAAATATACCTGTTTGGAATGAAAGCCTATAAAAAACGATTCTTTTTCAGAATTGTTCCATTATTATCCAAAGAAACCGCGCAAAAACGCCATCCGGCGCTGAACCGGATGGCGTTCTCGGGTTTAATCGAAGATGGAGCCCATGGAGGCAACATACAGCCGCTCGATGGTCACATCGCCGGATGCGAACAGATCGATGGCCTGGGAAGAGGGGTCCTCCACGTAGGCACGGATGGAGATGGCCTTGTACTCATTGAAGAAGGCCTCCACCAGGGAGCGGTCCACGTAGATGTCCATGGTGATCCTGCCGTCCTCGGCGGGCAGAGCGCCGGATACCGTCTTGACCTTGCAGCCTTCGCCCCGATTCTCGGTGCTGCCGGAGATGGTTTCGGCGGCAGCGTCATAGGTGAAGCTGGTGCAGTCCCACCGGTTGCCCTGCTTCAGATTGATGCCGAATTCGGAAGCGCTGCCCAGGTTGGCGGTGAGGACGATGTGGAGCATATCACCCTTCACGGAAGCCAGAGCCTCGTTGGCCTGCTCCAGAGTCAGGTTCTCCCCGTCCACAAGGACCTCTTCCTCCAGGTCAGTCAGAGCGTCGATGGGGGCGATCTTCACATCGGTTCCGTCATCGGTGAGCCAGATCTTCCGGGCCAGACCCACGGTGTGGGCCCAGCAGGATGCGCCCTGATCCGCGCCGCCGCGCTGGTCCTGCATGATGCTGAAGAGGATGGCATCGCCGCTGACGGGATCAATAAAGCCGCTGGGGCCGGTGAACACGTTGGCGCCGTAGTCCAGGAGTCTGGGCAGACCGTCGAAGTTGTCGTCCGGGGTGAACTTGCCGGTGGCGGCGTCAAAGTCGCCCAGGAAATAGTAGATCTTGTTGTCGGCAATGTCCGCGGGGGCAGGGGAGAAGATGAAGATGTACTTGGTGATGGTGCCTGCCTCGTTGTGCAGGGGCAGCACTACGGGCAGCTCCCAGGTGCGGCCGTAGGTGATGGCCTGGTTTTCCATCTCGTAGATGGGGCCCCGGTAGACCCAGTTCTGGGCCACGGTGCCGTCGGGCAGCAGCTCCAGGGTGTCGGTGGTGTACAGGATGGCGCTGCCGGAGGAGGAGTTGGCGGTGGAGCCGGTGCAGATTGCCATATACCAGCTGTCGCCCTCACGCCAGATGTGGGGGTCACGGAACTCGCCCCGGCGGCCTTCGCCGGGCTTCTGGATGATGGCCAGCTCGTCACCGATGATCCATTCGGTGAGCTCAGGATCGGACAGATCCGCAGGATAGGCCACACCGATGTTCTGATTGGAGATCAGACCCTCCACCTTGCCGTAGGCGTCATTGCCTGCGGTGAAGAACAGCAGGGGAACGCCGTTCTTGTCCAGGGTGGCGCCGCCGGACCAGACGCCGTCGGGAACCACAGTATCCTCCGTGGGGGTGATGGCTTCCTTCACAGGCTTCCAGTTGACCATGTCGGTGCTGACCAGATGGCCCCAGCAGATGTTGCGCCAGTAGGAGCCGGTCATATTCTGCTGGAAGAACAGGTGGTACATACCGTTGTAGTACACAGGAGCATGGGGCTCGTTCATCCAGAACTGGTAGGGGCCGCCGTGGAACTGGGTCTTGGTGTAGTCCTCGGTCAGCACATTCTGGAGCCACAGCTCCTCAAAGACGATCTGGTTGGGCTTGGCGGTTTCGTAGGCCTCCGCCACCTCTTCCCGGGTCAGAGCGCAGGAGTAGAGCTTCACCTCGTCCAGATAGCCGCTGACGATGTTCACGAAACCGGCGGCAAACCGCTCGCCCTCGCCGTTGCGGCCAATGAGCAGGGTCCGGTTCCGGGCATGGGCGATCTGGGCACCGGCAGGAACAGACCGGGAGGCGACCAGCTCGCCGTTGAGATACAGGCACATTTCACCGGCCTCCGCGTCAAAGGTGGCAGTGACCTGGTTCCATTCATACTTGCGCAGGTTGTCGCCGTTGGTCCAGACCGTGAGCCACTCGTCACCGGTGCCCACCTGGAAGGACAGGCGGCCATGACGCTGGTAGCCCAGCAGGAAGCCCTGCTTGGCCTCCTTGTTCTGCTGGCCGATGATGGCGGTGAGCTTGTCAAAGCCGTTGTCGGCGGCGTTGGGGTCGTCCCATTCGAAGGTACGGGGGGCGATCCAGGCGCTGACGGTCAGGGCGGAGCCCTCCACAGCGATCTGGTTTTTGTTGTAGGTTACGTAAGTGGTGCCGTCAAAGAGCAGACAGCCGCCCTTTGCGCCCTTTTCACGCCACTGGGGTTCCTGGCTGTCGGTAAAGGCGGCGTGGGCCAGCTGATAAGACAGCTCCACGTCGGACAGATTGCCGGAGGCATCCGTGATGGAAAGCCCCTTGCCCTCATCAAAGGCAAGATGAAGCATCAGGTCCTCCCTGTGGGCATCGCCGCAGCCGGAAAACAGCAAAGACATGGTAAGCACCACCGTCAGAATCAAAATCAAATTCGGTTTCATAGTGTCCTCCTCGGTAAAAAAACCCGGGCAGGGATGCTGCCCGGGTATGGAGTGCAAAGGGATTTACTTCAGGTTCTCAGCCAGCTGCCATGCGAACTGGACATCCTCGCCGGTAACGCTCTGAGCGACGGTGTCGAACAGGTTGGCGTAGTCGGGAGCAGTCTCATAGTAGGTCACCACGTTGTCGAAGAAAGCGTGGGCCCAGCCGCCCTCGATGGCCTCGTCACACAGGACGATGTACAGCTCCTGACCCAGGTACTCGGACAGGTCCATCACATAGGTGCCCATGTCGGCCCAGGAACCGCCTGCCTCACCGACGGTGGGGAAGTTGGCATCGTTGAAACGGGTCTGCTTGTAGTAGCCGATCTCGGTGCCGTCAGCGGTGTAGACCTTCACAGCGGCAGCGGCAGCGCCCATACGGACGGAGATGAAGCCGGAGCCGGACAGAACGAAGTTGGTGGACTGGATTGCCCAGGGCTCGGGCTCGCCGATGCCGTTGTTCCAGCCGTCCAGATGGAAGTTGCCCTCCTGGTTGTAGGGCAGGTTCTCGCCCCAGTAGGTGGCGGCGGAGATGACGCCGGAGGCCTGACCCTCGACGATGCCCCAGTTGTCAGCCAGGACGGTCCAGCCAGCCAGGTTGCCGGCCTCGAAGTCGCCGTTGGCGATGGTGGTGTTGTCAGCCTTGGCAACCACGGTGAAGGAAGCCTCCACAACGCTGCCCTCGTAGGAAGCGGCGTAGGTAACATGGTAGTAGCCGGGGACGCTCATATCAACAGCGTCGAAGCCCTCGGTGATCTCGGTGCCCTCGAAGGTGACCTTGGTCACAGCGATGTCAGTGACGGCCTCGGTGCCGAAGGAAGCGGCGGCGTCAGCCAGGAAAGCGGTGACATCCACGGTGCCGCAGTCAACGACCTGATGCTGTGCGTAAGCGGTCAGGGTCAGGGAAGCCAGGGGAACGGGGTAGTAGGGGTAGGTGGTGTAGTAGTTCACCAGGGAAACCAGGTCATTGTAGGAAGCGGAGGTGTAGGTCTCAGCCTTGGCCTTCTCCAGCTGCTCGACCTCCAGAGCTGCAACCTCCTCCAGGGTCAGAGAGGTGCGGAAGTCGTCAACGTTGATGAAAGCGAAGCCGCCGCTGGAGCCGTCGTTGGCGTCAACGACCTTCAGGTAGCAGACACGGCCGATGTACTCGGAAGCATCCATGTAAACACGCAGCAGGGTCAGAGCCAGAGCGGGGTCGGAGAAGAACTCGTTGTACATAACAATCAGCTCTTCGTCGGTGTTGGCGTCGCACAGGGCAACATAGCTGCCGCCGTTGCCGGAGCCGATCATGAAGGAGATGAAGCCGTCGCCGCCCAGGGTGAACTTGGAGGAACGGATGGCACCCAGCAGGTTCTCAGCGATGGCGCCGTTGTTGTTGCCGTCCAGGTAGTACTCGCCGTCACCGTAAACAGAACGGTCGGTCCAGTAGTACTGGGAGGTGGGAACGATGCAGGCACGGGTCAGAGCGGTGCCGTCCAGAGTGACCCAGCCGGTCAGGTCGCCGGTCTCGAAGGAGCCGTTCTGGATGTAGGGGGAAGTCTCGTCCTCGACGAAGGGCTTCTCGCCGTAGGTCTCGATCTGCAGAGCGTACTCAGCACGGGCAGCCTCAACCTCAGCGTCGTCCTTGCAGACCTTGAAGGCGTCCAGGTTGACGTAGGACAGGTCGGTGCCGTCGTCGTTGTCGGTGACCTTGATGTAGATGGTCTTGCCCTTGTGGGCGGACAGGTCAACGATCTTGGTGATCAGGTGATCGGTGATGAACAGGCCGTCGCAGTCCTCGTTGGCGACCTTGGCCAGAACGGTGTCGTTGGAAGCGTCGATGAACTCCACATAGACCTTCTCAGTGTCCTTGCCGGCGCCCATCTTGAAGGTGATGAAGCCGTTGCCGCCCAGCTTGAAGGCATCAGAGGTCAGAGTGCCGCGCATGGGAGGGTTGCCGCCGATGGAGCCTGCGAAGTAGTACTCGCCGGACTTCTCCATGACAGCGCCGCTGATCTTCTCATCGGAGACCAGACCGCGGACGTTGAAGGCTGCGTCCTCACGGGTCCAGCCGGTCCACTTGCCGATTTCGTGTTCAGCCTCGAAGTCGCCGTTGGGGATGTCGGTGGGGACCTGCTCGCCGCAAGCGACCATACCGAGCATCATGCTCAGTGCCAGCAGGAAAGACAGAAACTTTTTGATTTTCATAATTGTTCCGTACCCTTTCAAAATAATTTAGTTGTTTGTTGGGAATTGCTGGTGGTTTGTTGGTTTTGTTCGATGGTGCAACGTTTCACGGTTTGGTTAGTTTAAGTATAAAAACGCAGGAAACGTTTGTCAAGGCTTTCTTGGCTGGATGAATTACAATCTTATATTTGCACAAAAGGAGCGGTTTTGTTTTATACACTATGTCCAAAGAGAGAAAACGGTTGCGCCAATAATGAAATATCCGCCGCCGTGAAACATTTCACGGCGGCGGATGAAACTGTTCACGACTCTCAGCCAAAGACCTCTTCCGCGGTGGGCATGGCGGGAATCGCTCCGTGGCGGCTGGTGGTGATGGCGGCGGCCCTGTTGGAAATGGTGAGGATCTCCTCCAGCTTTTCGGCGGTCAGAGCCTCCAGCGTGCCGACTCCGGACAGCTGGGCCAGGGTCGCGCCGAAGAAGGTATCGCCTGCGCCGTTGGTGTCGCCAACCTGGACCTTTACGCCGGGGATACGGCCGGTTTTGTCACCGAAGCGGTAGAAAGCGCCGTCAGCGCCCAGAGTTACCAGCACCAGACGGATGCCCTTGGCGGCCAGAAGGGCGGAGCCCTCCTCCAGATTGGCGGTGCCGGTGAGCAGGGGCAGCTCCTCGTCGGAAACCTTCAGCACATCCACCAGCTCCAGGGGCTCCAGCATCCGTTCGATGGCAGTGGCTTCGTCAGACCACAGGGAAGCCCGGTAGTTGGGGTCATAGCTGATGATGGCACCGAAGGACTTGGCGGTTTTCGCGGCATACAGGGTGGCGGTTCTGGCAGGATCGGTGGTCAGGCTCACGGAGCCAAAGTGGAGGAACCGGGTGTTCTTCAGCTGATCCTCGGAGATCTCGTCGGCCCGGAGATTCACGTCGGCGCTGGGGTCCCGGTAGAAGCTGAAGGTGCGCTCGCCGGTCTTGTCCACAGCCACCACCGCCAGGGTGGTGCGGCTGACGGGATCGGTGATCATGCCGGAAACGTCAACGCCGTTGTCGATCAGGGTGTTGCGCAGGAAGGTGCCGTAGCTGTCGGTGCCCACCTTGCCGATGAAAGCGGAGGAGGCTCCCAGACGGGCGGCGGCCACCGCCAGATTGGCAGGCGCGCCGCCGGGATTGGCGGCAAAAACGGGAATGCCCAGCTCATTGGTGCCGGACTGGGTCAGGTCGATGAGGATTTCACCGACGGCGGTAATGTCGATCATAATCTGTTACTCCTTATGGTTCGCGCTGTGGAGCAGCGCTTTGATTTCATGGATGTCCGCGCCGGAAAAGCCCTGCTTTTCCAGCAAAACGGCGGAATGATCCCGGCAAATCAGAATCAGAAGCCTGCCGGATTCCTTGATTTCGGCAATTTCGCTGTAGGGGATCTGCTTTTCGATGCCCTCGCCGGTGACGGTGAGCCGATCCGGGAAAAAGAGGGTCTGCCGCTCACTGGCGTCGCCGTATTTTGCCGCATGGGCTTTCCAGCGGCGCTGGACGTTGTTCCGGGGCAGATATACACACAGAAACAGGCCGATCAGCCCCAGCAGGATCAGATAGCTCAGGGTCTGCCCCAGACTGCCGCCGAAGGCCAGGGTATATGCAAGCAGTCCCAGCCACAGTCCGGCGAAGAGCAGCATGGCCTTTGCCGCTGCTTTTCCGTAATTGTCCCGGGACAGCCGCAGCATTCCCTGGCGGAACAGGCGCCTGGTGATGACGGTCCGGTTTTCAGCCAGGGGACTCATATCGTACCCTCCGGGAAGGCCTCGGCAATCCGGTCCTCCACCTGGAAGGCTTCGTCCAGGTCGTCATAAATCAGAAAATTGCTGACAAACAGCACATACCACACACCCAGGAAGGGCACCACGAAGGCAGACCAGGGCAGCAGCACCACCATCACAGTCCACCAGGCAAGCTGCACCAGGGATGCTTTGGCGGCGTTCCTGAAATAACGCAGGCAGAACAGGATGGCGTTTTTCAGACAAATCCGGTGGCTCTGGTCGAACAGCACCACCTGGGGCCACCACACAGAGAAGAACATGGCCACAAACCAGGCGGAAACCGCCAGAATTGCCACGGTACCCAGGGTGATGGGGGCGTTGGCCCACCAGACCAGGGCGCAGGCGAAGATAAAAAAGCCCACAAACAGGCAGCCTGCCACGCCGGGAACCAGGGAGGCCTTCCAGTTCAGCTTCAAAGACCGTTTCCAGCTGTACCACCAGTCATCCAGGTTGTCCCGGAGGGCCCGGAGGATGCAGTCATGCATACAGGCAAGGCCGGGGCCGGCGATGAGGCCGCCCACAAGGCAGGCAGGGATCAGCACCAGCACGCTTTCGGTCAGCAGCGCATACAGCACGCCCAGACCGAAGGGGATCAGACTGGCCAGGGCCAGCAGATCCACCAGAAAGAACCGTTTCCAGTCCCGTTCCAGCACCTGGCGGTATCGGGCAAAGCCCTTTTTTCTCATTTCAGGAAAATAATCCGGTTCCTCCCGGAAGAAAATACCCATGGCTTGCTCCTTACTCTGCCGCTCCGGCAGTCATGGCCTCCCAGAAGGCCTGGTTGGCCTGGGGGTCGGCTTCCATTTTTTCGTCGTAGAAAAAGCGTCTGCCCACATACAGGTTGGACAGAAGGTCCTGGAATGCTCCGGTTTCGGTGATATCCAGGTAGGATTCGGTATATTCGCCCAGCTCCAGAGCGGCCAGGGCAGGGCAGTCGGCCCAGCGGTATACCTTATCCATGGCGGAGTAGTCCTCCTGATCAGGAGGAGTGCTGTCCCTGTGGGACAGCACTTGATAATGCTTCTGGAACTGCTCCGGGTCCTCCAAAAGGAAGAAGGTGCTGAAGCCCTCGGTGATATCGGCCAGCATACCCATTTCTCCGGCGTAATCATGGGTTGCGTTCTCCATGCTTTCGCCGCCGGCGATGATGTACTGACTTACGCACACGGCAACGGTACCGTCACCGTTCAGATCCCGGCCGAAGGAGGCGAGACCCTCCTCCAGGGTCTTTTGCATTTCCGGGGTCAGACGGCGGCTGGACATATAGGCCACACAGTAGTCCGGCTTCACCTGGCCGATGCCCAGCATATTCAGGATCATACTGCCCAGGACATAGAGAATGACAGCGCCGATGGCCAGATACCATTTATTATAGTAGAACCAATTGGCGAGCTTTTCCTTTTTCGTGTACTGCCGGGGTTCCCGGCTCAGATATTCCCGTTCCATGGCTTCAGCTCCGGGTGGTGCCGCCGTAGGCATAGCGCACAGGCAGGCAGATCAGGGAAGGGGTCTTGCCTTCGTTCTTCTCCAGAACCAGATCCACGCAGGTTTCCGCCATCTCCTCCACGGGCTGGACGATGGTGGAGCAGGTGTAGTCCAGATCGCCGAAATGCCGGATGCCGTCGTAGCCCACGACCTGCACATCCTCGGGAATCCGCAGACCCATCTGCCGCAGGGAGCCCATGATCTGATGGGCAAGCAGGTCGGTGACGCAGAAAATGCCGTCAAAATCCAGCTTTCCGTCCTGCATATGCGCCTGAAGGAACTCCTCGAAGGCGGAATAGGGCTGGCCGTCGTCCAGAATCTTCATCATATAGGGAACCGCCATATTCTCGCAGGCGTTGATGAAGCCGTCCCGGCGCTTGTTGGGCTCGTTGGTCAGCTTGGAGCCCACCCGGAGGAAGGCAAGGCTTTTGCACCCGTTCCGGACCAGTGCCTGGGCCGCCAGAGCGCCGCCGCCGTAGTTGTCGCTGGCCACGCAGGGGATGTGGGCGCCGAAATACCGGTCGATGGAAATCAGGGGAACATCCTCCGACACCTGCAGATTGGGATTGTAGGACAGGCAGATGATGCCGTCCACCTTCTGCTGCTCCGCCATGATCACATAGGACTGCTCCTGCTCCGGATCGTAGTCCGTGGCGCACAGCAGCATCCGGTAGCCTCTCTGGGCCAGGCTCTTGTTGATGCAGTTCACCAGCTTGGAGAAGAAGGGGCTGATCAGATTGGGCACCATCACGGCGATGGTGAAGGTGCGGTTGCTCTTCAGACCCTTGGCATAGCTGTTGACCCGGTAATTCAGTTTTTTGATGGCTTCCTCCACCTTTAGGCGGTAGCTCTCGCCCACGGGGATGCCGTTGATGACCTTGGACACGGTGCCCAGAGCCACGCCGGCCTCCCGGGCAACATCCTTCATGGTGGGGGCGGAATTGGGTTTGTTCATATCGTCACCTCGAGTGTTGCATTGAACCTATTATACTAATGGAACAACCGTTTGTAAAGAGAATTTCACGAAATTTCATGAAACGTTATTCACAAAACAAAGCGGTTATTGCCAGGATTGGAATCGTTTCCAATTGTGCAGATTGGCGAAAATGCCAAGAAACATGAATAAATTATGAATTAGACATTGACCAGACAGGGGATATATGGTATTGTTGTGGTGTTCGATGCTGTAACGTTTCACAAAGGTTTCCCCTCCAGCGGCACAGGTTGGTGACCCGGCCGCTGCAACGGATGGGAAACGCCCCCCGGATGCAGGCGGCCCTGTGTCCGGCGTAAATCCAATTAAATCCAAGGAGGACATCCTGCGTGAGTAAAGCAACAGCCCCCGCCACTCAGGTAAAGCCCCGAGGCAAGACCCTGAGCACACGGATCATGGAGCATTGGCAGCTGTATGTGCTGCTGCTGATCCCCATTATCCTGACCTTCATTTACAAGTACATCCCCATGTACGGCATCCAGATCGCCTTCCGTGATTACAAGCCCAGCCGGGGCTTCATGGGAAGCGAATGGGTGGGCTGGGAATGGTTCGAACGGCTCTTCTCCGCTCCTACCTTTGACAGAATGATCTCCAATACGCTGCTCCTGAACTTCTGGGGTCTGCTGTGGAGCTTCCCTGTGCCCATTATCCTGGCTCTGGCCATCAACCAGCTGCGCTTCAAGCGCTACAAGCGTGTGGTCCAGACTGTGCTGTACGCGCCGCACTTCATTTCCATCATGGTTGTGTGCGGTATGATCCGCATTTTCCTGAGCCCCTCCGGCGGTCTGATCAACCTGCTGCTGGGCTCCACCACGGATTTCCTGACGGAATCCGCCGCCTTCCGCCCCATCTACATTATCTCCGGTATCTGGCAGGATGCCGGCTGGGGCACCATTGTTTACCTGGCAACCCTGTCTACCGTGGACGGCGCGCTTTACGAGGCCGCGAAGATCGACGGCGCGTCCATGTTCCAGCGGATCTGGAATATCGACCTGCCTGCCCTGGTTCCCATGATCATCATGCAGCTGATCATGAGCGCCGGCGGCATCATGAACGTCGGCTTTGAAAAGGTCATGCTGCTGCAGACCGAGCTGAACAAGGCCACCTCCGACGTGCTGGCTGTGTATGTTTACGAACAGGGTATTCTGAACGCCAAGTATTCCTACTCCACCGCCGTGGGTCTGTTCAATACCGCCATCAACATCGTGCTGCTGATTATCGTCAATACGATTTCCAAGAAGGCAGCCGACATCGACATCGTGTAAGGAGGTGCCTGGTATGAGAAAAAATAAGCTTACCGGCATGTCCGACAAGATGAGCGACGTGATTCTGGTGGTCATGTGCTCCCTGATTATGCTGGTTGTGGCATATCCGCTGTACTACGTTCTGATCGCCTCCATTTCTGACCCCTACGATGTGTACGCTGGTAAGACCTTCCTGCTGCCCAGCCAGTTCACCCTGGAGGGCTACAAGTCCGTCTTTGCCGACGAGAGAATCTTCACCGGTTACATGAACTCCATCAAGTACACCGTGGTGGGTACCATTTTCTCCACCGTGATGGTTTACATCACTGCCTACCCTCTGAGCGTCAAGAGCCTCCCCGGCCGGAAGTGGATCTCCCTGTTCTTCCTGGTCACCATGTATTTCGGCGGCGGCCTGGTTCCCACGTACCTCGTGGTCAAGAACACCGGCCTGCTGAACAATATGTGGGCCCTGTTCCTGCCCGGCGGCGTGGCAATGGGCAATGTGATCATTGTCAGAAACTTCTTTGAAAACAGCATTCCCCATGAGATGATGGAAGCGGCCCAGATCGACGGCGCCAATCATTTCACCACCTTCCTGCAGATCGTGGTGCCCCTGTCCCGGTCCATTATGGCGGTTATGGTGGTCTTTGCCATGGTGGCCTACTGGAACGACTGGTTCACTGCCCTGATCTACCTGAAGGCCGAGCAGGCCCCCCTGCCTCTGGTGCTGCGCAACATTCTCATCCGCAGTGAGGTTACCGCGACCCAGTCCTCCACCATCTCCGGCGGCTATGCCGAGCTGAACCGGATCACCGAGATGATCAAGTTCTCCTCCATCATCGTGGCCGCGGCTCCCATGCTGATTGTTTATCCCTTCGTTCAGAAGTATTTCGAGCAGGGCTTCATGTCCGGCGCTGTGAAGGGTTAAGTAATACAATATGCCCCGTTCCCAAACAAGAAAGGAGTACAAACACATGAAAAACATCGTTAAGATCCTGTCCCTGGTTCTGTGCTTCGCAATGGTCGCCGGTGTTCTGGCCGGCTGCGGCACCAAGGCTCCCGAGAAGGACGAAAACCAGACCGATTTCTACGTCATGGGCGGTATGTCCGCTCTGTCCGGCGGCTACGACTCCAACATCGTCCTGAACAAGATGCAGCAGGATGCCGGCATCACCATCGAGTGGGATACCATGTCCGACTCTCTGGCTGAGCAGGTCAACATCCGCATCGCCGGCGAGCAGCTGCCCGACGCTTTCCAGGGCGTTGGCTTCAGCAACTACGATCTGGCTACCTACGGCGCTGACGGCGTCTTCATCGACCTGAATCCCTACATCACCCCCGAGATCATGCCCAACCTGTACAAGATCCTGGAGGAGAATCCTGAGATCCGCGCTGCCATCACCCAGGAGGACGGCGGCATCTACGGCCTGCCCTCCGGCGGCGGCATGGGCACCGGCGCTACCGGTTCCGAGATCGACCAGGACATCGGCACCATCCCCCAGTTCACCATGATCAACAAGGTGTGGCTGGACGAGCTGGGCCTGCCCATTCCCACCACCACCCAGGAGCTGCATGACACCCTGGTTGCCTTCATCGAGAATGATATGTCCGCCAAGGTCTACGGCAACGCTCCCGGAACCACCATCGGCATCTCCTGCGGCTACGACCAGTGGTGCTGGGGTATGGATATCTTCTACGCAGCCTTTGGCTTCACCACCTGGAGCGATGTCTGCCGTGACCTGATCCTCCGTGAGGACGGCACCGTTGAGTTCCTGAGCGCCACTGACGCTTACCGCGATGCCATCACCTACTTCCATGACTGGATTGCCGAGGGCCTGTTCGACACCGAAATGTTCTCCCAGTCCTCCTCTCAGCTGATCTCCAAGTGCTCCAGCGGCTATGTTGGCGTTGGCGTGTGGTGGGAAATCAACGAGCTGATGGGCGACTACGCCAAGGACTATGTCTACCTGCCTCCTCTGGAGGGCCCCAACGGCGAGTGCAACGTGACCCTGAAGTCCCTCAAGACCCTGGGCTGCGGCGACCTGAGCGTCACCTCCGCCTGCGGCAACCCTGCTGCCCTGCTGAAGTTCTACGATATGTGGTATGACGGCGAGGCCGTTATGCAGCTGAACTACGCTCCCATCGGCATCTTCTACACCGGCCAGGACGAGAACGGTCAGTGGATCTCCATCACCGACGAGGAGGCCAAGGCTCAGTTCGGCAAGTCCTCCGGCGAGCTGAAGGCTGTCCACGAGGTCTACGGCCCCAAGCTGATCCTGTCCGAGTACTACGCAGAAGTGTTCCACATGGAGCAGCGCGCCATGGATCGTCTGAACGATCTGGTGAACTACTGGTACAACTACTGTGATACCCTGATCTCCTACCCCGGCAACGCCAACTTCACCAACGAGGAACTGGAAGTCATCGACCGCTACAAGGTTGACTTCGAGCGCTTCGTTGCTGAGCAGGAGGCTCTGTGGCTGAAGAACGGCGGCCCCACCGACGAGGAGTGGCAGGCATATCTGGATACCCTGGTCAGCACCGGCATGAATGAGCTGCTGGATATCTACCAGACTGCCTACAACCGTTACGCTTCCAACAGCTGATCAATTGCGGATCAACTGTAACGCATAACCCGACGGCAGCCGCTTCCCGCGGGAGGCGGCTGCCATTTCAAAAACCCTGACAGGAGGTATTTCCATGAGTGAAGTGCTTCAGAAAGCAAGAGAATACGAGCAGAAGTACAGCGCCTTCATCAAACCCGAGGAGCGGCCTGTATTCCATCTGACCCCCAGAGTGGGCTGGATGAACGACCCCAACGGCTTCTGCGTTTATAAGGACGAATACCATCTGTTCTATCAGTATCACCCCTACAATACCAAGTGGGGTCCCATGCACTGGGGCCACGCTGTGAGCCGGGACTTCCTGCGCTGGAAGGATCTGCCTGCTGCCATCGGCCCGGATACCGACTATGACTGCGCCGGCTGCTTCTCCGGCTCCGCCATTGAGATGGATGACGGCCGCCAGCTGCTGATGTACACCGGCGTCACCCGTCAGAAGGGTGAGGACGGCGTCTACCGGGACCTGCAGACCCAGTGTCTGGCAGTGGGCGACGGTGTGGATTACGAAAAGGTGGCTGCCAATCCGGTGCTTACCGGCGAGGATGTGCCCCAGGGCTTCTCCGTCAATGACTTCCGGGACCCCAAGATCTTCCGGAATCCCGACGGCAGCTACGGCTGCGTGGTGGGCAACCGGACCGACGACGGCTCCGGCGCCCTGCTGATCTACCGCAGCGAGGACGGCTTCCAGTGGAAGTTCCAGTCCATTCTGGACCGGAGCTACAACGAGTTCGGCCGGATGTGGGAATGCCCCGATAGCTTCCGCCTGGAGGGCCAGGATGTGATTCTCACCAGCCCCCAGGATATGCGCGCCCTGGGCCTGGAGTTCCACAGCGGCAACTGCACCCTGGCGCTGCTGGGACAGATCGAGGATGGGAAGTTCCTCCGGGACAATGTGCAGGCGATTGACTACGGCCTGGACTTCTATGCCCCCCAGACCCTGGAAACCGAGGACGGACGGCGGATCATGATCGCCTGGATGCAGAACTGGGATACCACCGGCGGCTGTCCTGAGGGCGCCAAGTGGTTCGGTCAGATGACCACCCCCCGGGAGCTGACCATCCGGGACGGCCGGCTGATCCAGAATCCCGTCCGGGAGCTGGAGGCCTTCCGAGGCCGCCGTGTGGCCTACAAGAATGTGGCTGTGAATGAGGAAGTGTCCCTCACCGGCGTGTACGGCAGAGTGCTGGACATGACCGTCACCGTCAAGCCCGGCGATGACAAGGGCTATGAGCGCTTCCGCATCAAGTTCGCCAAGGGCAGCCAGCATTATTCCTCCGTATCCTACCGCCCCGGCGCGTCCACCCTGCGCATGAGCCGCACCCATGCCGGCTTCAACCGGGATTTCGTCCATGAGCGCAAGTGCAGAGTCCGCAATCAGAACGGCGAGATCAAGCTGCGCATCCTTCTGGACCGGTTCAGTGCCGAGATCTTCGTCAACGACGGCGAGCAGGCCCTGACTATGACCTTCTACACCCCCCAGACCGCCGACGGCATCAGCTTCGAATGCGACGGCCAGGCACTGGTTAGTGTGGAAAAATATGAGATCGTTACGGCGGTATAAACGCCTCCTTCTCCTCTGGGGAACGCCGAAGGGCGTTCCCCTCTTTTTATAGGGTTATGCTTGACGAAACCGGCGGCTTGAGCGATAATCGATATACAGGCAGGAACCGACGGAATAGGATATTGTGAAGTTGGAGTTTGTAGGGGTGTTTGAAAATCTATTGTAGGGAGAGGGCATGCCCTCGCCGACGCACCATTGTAAAGGAGGGTTAACGTGCAAAAAGAAAAGTTTATTACGGTCATGGCGATTTTGGACGACGCCACACAGTGTCGGCTTGAGAGCGTTCATAACGAATGGTGTTTAGCCTATGGCGAGGATAGCCATACCAGGCTGACACCCTTTCATATTACCCTCGGCAGTTATGCACCGGAAGATACAGATAAAATCGTCGAAAGGATCATTGCGGTCTGCAAAGAGACCAAACAGATTCCTGTCCGCTTCTCCGGACTGAATCATTTCGGAAACGTTGTTTGTTTCCTGGAGCCGGAGATCAGCGAAGAGCTTTTCAATCTGCATCTGCATTTTGACTCGGATTACGCAAACGGATATCCGGGCTGGATGCCTCACGTAACCCTGTACCGGCATCAGAAGCCAACAGAAATCACAGGAAACACACAAATCTTAGCGCAGATCCAGGATGCGAAAATTGTTGGAATAGAACTGGGTGAGTTTTTTCCCGCAAAGAAAATCCTCCGGGTCTTGTTTGAAGGATATGGAGAGACAAATGACGAAAACAACTGAATCGACCTTCCATCTCCGGCTGGAACGGCATGAAACAGAACTCAAAGAGCTGTACATGGAGCTCTACGGAAACAAAGCCATGTATGATTCCCTGCTGGCGAGGCTGGAAGATTATCACACCCAGCGCAGCGAAGGACTTAAAGCCCGGGATGCCGAAAAGGGCGGCACCGAATGGTACAAATCCCAGGATATGCTGGGCATGATGCTCTACATCGACAATTTTGCCGGGAATCTGTCCGGCGTGAAGGAGAAGCTTGCGTATCTCCACAAGGCAAATGTGAATTACCTGCACCTGATGCCCTTCCTGGACACCGTTCCCGAGCGGTCCGACGGCGGCTATGCCGTGGCGGACTTCCGGAAGGTTCGTCCCGACCTGGGCACCATGGAGGACCTGGAAGCCCTGACCGCTGCCTGCCATGAAAAGGGCATGAACATCTGCATGGACTTCGTGATGAACCACACCTCCGAAGACCACGAATGGGCCAAACGGGCAAGAGCCGGAGAAGGGCAGTATATGAACCGCTACTTCTTCTATGCCGACCCCTCCGTACCGAAGGAGTACGACAAAACCGTGCCCCAGGTGTTCCCCACCACCGCCCCCGGCAATTTTACCTGGCTTCCCGACGCCGGTCATTGGGTCATGACCACTTTCTATCCCTACCAGTGGGACTTGAACTACGCCAATCCCGTTGTATTCAACGAGATGATGTTCAATTTCCTTTACCTTGCCAACCGGGGCGTGGATGTGGTTCGGGTGGACGCGACCCCCTACATCTGGAAGGAGATCGGCACAAGCTGCCGGAACCTCCCCCAGGTTCACACCATCATGCGCATGATGCGGCTCATCGGCGAGATCGTCTGCCCCAGCGTGATCCTGCTGGGCGAGGTGGTCATGGCGCCGGAGCTGGTGGCCCCCTACTTCGGTACGGTGGAGAAGCCGGAGTGCCATCTGCTGTACAACGTGACCACCATGGCCACCACCTGGCATACCGTGGCCACAAAGGATGTGCGGCTTCTGCGGCAGCAGCTGGACATTGTGGCCAGACTCCCCAAAGAGCAGGTGTTCCTGAATTACCTCCGCTGCCACGATGACATCGGCTGGGGCCTGGACTATGATACCCTGGAGCAATGGGGTATGGAGCAGGTGGCCCACAAGAAGTATCTGAACGACTACTTCCGGGGCTATACCGGCAGCGACAGCAGAGCGGAGCTGTACAACGAGGACCCCGTCACCGGCGACGCCCGGCTCTGCGGCACTGCCGCCTCTCTGTGCGGTCTGGAGGGCGCGGACACCGCCAGGGCCATCCGGCTGGATCTGATGCTTCACGCCATGATGCTGTTCCAGTCCGGCATTCCGGTGCTGTACTCCGGCGATGAGATCGGACAGAGAAACGACTGGAAATACCGGCTGGACCCCAACAAGGTTCAGGATTCCCGTTACCTCCACCGGGGCAGAATGCCCTGGGATCTGGCGGAAAACATCGAAAAGCCCGAAACCCCCGAAGCACAGATCTTCCACGGCCTTGCGAAGCTGGAGAAGCTGCGGAAGGAGCGGAAGGCATTCTCCGCCGCCGCGGATTTCTGGACCTTCGACACCGGCTCGAATGCTGTGCTGGGTCTGGGCCGCTGGTACGAGGGAGAAGGCGTGCTGGGCCTGTTCAATTTCGGAGAAACGGACAAGACCGTTGCTCTGGAGGACCGGACCGTCACCGTCCCTGCCGGAGACTACCTCTGGATTACCTGCTGATATGGATTCTTGAATGCGCGTCGGTCTGGGTTTTGTCATAATGCGTTCTCGTCCCAGGTGGGCGACAGCCCACCGTCGTCGTCGGTCTTTTCTGGCACAATTTATCCTCGCTGAGCATCTAGGCCGTTCTATCAAGAATTAGGGAAGCTCTGATTCAATCGGCAAGAGCAGATGGTGAGAGATTTTGGCCCAAATTGAAGTTTGGAAAGCGGAGGAATACTTTGTGTATTTCCCGGTTTTCAAACGGATAAGTTGGGTCAAAAGATCCGTCAGCTGCCGCAGACGATTTATTCAGAGGTTCCTTAGTATGAAAGGTTCTTATTAGTAATCAGTATAAACCCAATGATGCATGGAGCCTGCCGATTTCGGCAGGCTCCATGTTGCATCAATATCTCTCCGGCAGGCATCGGGCACATGGGACAATCCGCCATATTTTTTGACAGCCTATACACATTTCCTCTGAAGTTTGTTATAATGACTGAGAAGAAAAGCAATTCATACTGAGAAGGGGGATACCTATATGGCAGAGCGTTCTAAATCCGTTGACCGTTTTCTGGAGCCCCAGAAATCCGGATATCCGACGGCATTGGCGGAAATACGGAATGGGCGGAAGAGCAGCCACTGGATGTGGTATATTTTTCCGCAGCTTCGTGGGCTGGGGCGGAGCCATATGGCCCGGTACTATGGAATCGAAGACCTGGCTGAGGCGAGAGTCTATCTGAACCATCCGGTGCTGGGTCAGCGGCTCCGGGAAATCACACGGGTGCTTCTGGAGCTGCCGGAGTCAGACCCCGGAAAGATTTTTGGCTGGCCCGATGATCTGAAATTATGCTCCTGCATGACGCTTTTTGCGCAGGTCAGCGAGGACGACCTGTTTGAACAGGTTTTATGGAAATACTTTGACGGACGGGCGGACACAGTCACCATCCATCTTCTGAGAAAAACGAGGAGGAAAAACGATGATTGATCCATTGGAACACTACATTCCCCACAGCATGCCCCAGTGGGGCGACTTTTCCACCCGTGACAGCCTGTGCAAAAAGGTGGATCAGGAAGGGCATCTGCTTCCGTACATCGGCAATACCGTAGTATTCCTGTTGAACGATGATACAAAGGCGCAGCTGCACAGGCTTCAGCAGTCCCTGTATGATGCCGCCGGCGAGATGCTGGCAGAACCCCTGCAGATGTCCACCTTCCATATGACCCTCCACGATCTGGCCAACGGTGTGCCGGATCAGCAGGGACTGGGGGACTGGATGGCGTATACCCAGGAGCAGGCAGCCCGGATCCTGTCTGGCTGGAATGATTTCCGGCCCATCCGGATGAAGGCCACACGGCTGTTCAATATGGTCAGCACCAGCATCGTCCTGGGACTGGCGCCTGCGGACGAAGATTCCTGGGGCAGGCTGGATGAAATGTACATGACGCTGGAGGGTGTGGTGAACCTTGGCTATGCCCTGACCCCCCACATCACCATGGGCTATTTCACGCCCGGCACCTACAGTCAGGAACAGGTCCGGCGCTTAAATCGGGTGCTGGACGCAGTGGATCTGGAGATCACCCTCTGCCCTGAGAATCTGGTCCTCCAGAATTTCTCGGATATGAACCATTACGAAACCGTTTTGTGAGATGGGGTATAGTGGGGCAATTGGGTATTTGTCATTCATCACCTTCCTGTACCGTGCTCTGGAAGAAGCATAACCTCATAACGCACTTGGGAGCCTGCCGATTTCGGCAGGCTCCCAGTTTTTTGGTAATGTACTTTTTTGTGCCCACAGGGCAGGTCACATGCGGCCCTTCATGGTTCGCCACAGGAAAGTCACGACCTGGGCTCTGGTGCAGGGATTGTTGGGTGCAAAGGTGGTGGGAGACATACCGGCGGTGATGCTGTTCTCCACCGCCCAGAGGACGGGGTTGAAGAACCATTCCCCTTCGGTCACATCGGAGAAGGGATTCTCAGCATTCTCCGGCATGGGCTCGTCCATGGCGCGCCACAGGAAGGTGACGACCTGGGCTCTGGTGCAGGGATTGTTGGGACCGAAGGTGGTGGCGTTCATACCGGCGGTGATGCCGTTCTCCACAGCCCAGAGGACCGCGCTGTAGAAGTAGTCACCCTCTGCCACATCCGTGAAGGGATTGTCGGTCTGAGTCGGTTCCGGTTTGCCGAAGGCGCGCCACAGGAAGGTGACAACCTGGGCTCTTGTGCAGGTCTGATCCGGGGAGAAGGTCGCTGCGGATGTGCCGGAGGTAATGCCGTTTTCCACCGCCCAGAGGACGGGCTCGAAGTACCACTGGCTTTCGGGGACATCGGTGAAGGGATTCTCGGGCACATAGTCCGGATCCTTCTCGCCACAGCGGATGCAGGTGCCATTCTCGAAAGCATGGCCCAGAGGCTCGGTTTCATCGGAAACATAGCTGTCGCCGCAGCGGCAGGTATAGGTGGTGAAGCCGCCTTCTGTGCAGGTTGGCTCTGTTACCACGGATTCATAATCGTGGACATGATCCAGCTTGGGGATGGGCCGGGTTTCGGAAGCGTCACAACGGGAGCAGTCACGCTGTTCCTGGCCTTCGGCTTCCTCTGTGGCTTCCTTCGTCACATACCATGCGCCGAAGTCATGGCCCAGAGGCTCGGTTTCATCGGAAACATAGCTGTCGCCGCAGCGGCAGGTATAGGTAGTGTAGCCGCCTTTCGTGCAGGTGGGCTCTGTTACCACGGATTCATAATCGTGGACATGATCCAGCTTGGGGATGGGCCGGGTTTCGGAAGCGTCACAACGGGAGCAGTCACGCTGTTCCTGGCCCTCTTCCTCCTCCGTGGCCTCTTTGCTCACATACCATGCGCCAAAATCATGACCAAAGGGTTCCCCGAAGGGCTCTGTGTAGCTGTCACCGCAGTCGGCGCAGGTGAAAATGGTGCAGCCGCTTTCGGTGCAGGTGGGCTGGATCACGTTTCGGGTGTAGTCATGGCCCAGCGGCTCCACTTCTGCCTCGAATCTTGCGCCGCAGTTCATGCAGGTGTAGGTGGCAGTGCCGGGTTCGGTACAGGTGGGCTGCTTGGTGATCCGCTGGACAAGCTGGTGGTGCCGGAGGGACAGATTGTCCGAAGGCTCGGACTCAGCAAGGTCCGTCTGAACCACGGTGAAGTTGTAATAATAGGTGGTGCCGGGTTCCACGGTGGTATCCACAAATTCTGTGGTGCCGGAGGGAATAACGGTCTGGTTGACGCGCTCATACCAGCCATCCTCCTCGGTGGAGCGGTAGATATTGTAGCCCATCAGGGTATCAAAGTCGTCCTGCATCCAGCTTAGCTTCACGCCCTTCTGGTTGGACTCGCCCTGCAGCACCATGGCCTGTGCGCCGGACTGCTCCACGGCAAAGGTGAACCGGGCCACATCCGTGCCGAGAATCAGGTCGTCCGCTGCACTGCAGCCTTCAGCGATGCGGAAATACTGCTGACCGCCGTCAATGGTGGTGGGAACCAGCTTGGTACCCTCCCAGGTTCGGGCATCCACCC
The DNA here is from genome assembly GCA_017506735.1 of Oscillospiraceae bacterium. Classification (GTDB taxonomy): domain Bacteria; phylum Bacillota; class Clostridia; order Oscillospirales; family Oscillospiraceae; genus Faecousia. The sequence goes on from JAFVMW010000045.1 coordinate 24,575, forward strand.
AGCGGCCCTCGATGGTCTGGTCGGTGTAGGGGTAGGCAGGACCGTACTGCACCGTCAGAGGCAGGCTGGTGTCCATATCCCGGTTAAAGGTGATGCGCACCGTGATCTCCTCGCTGGAGACGCTGGTGACTTCCTGGCCGTCCTTGTTATAAAGGGTCACGCCGGTGACGAAGGGGAAGGTGGTTTCGGGGGGCGTGGTCAGAATGGGAGAATAGATGAGCTTTGCATAGGAGGCAGGGGCATCATAGTAGTCCGTAATATGCTTGCCGATGATGGTTTCGTCCAGAGTTCCCCAGTAGTTGCCGCTGATGTTGAGAGAACGCTCCGGGTCATCAAGTGCCAGCAGGGTCATCCATGCTTCCGGATCTGTTTGGGTGCTGATGCGGTTCAGAATCGCGCAGGACTGAAGCATTCCATATTGACTGGTATACCACTCAGAAATCTTGCTCCGAAGCGCATCCGTTGAGAAATCGCCTTCAATTTCAATAACCTTCGGAAGGTCTGTCATACCGGGCGTCAGCATATCAATACCCGGATACTTCATATATGCATTCAGTATATTCGCTTCTTCCTGGGTTTCCACAGACAGATACTGGCCGTTGATCAATTCCAGAAGCTCGGGGAAGCCCGGCACATCAAAACCATACCAATTGTAAAAATAGGTTTTTCCCAACTCTTGGCAGACGCACCACATCCTACCGCTCCAACCGGAATCCAGGAGGAATTTATCGCCGACTGCCTCCAGATAGCCGCTTGCCGCCTTTCCTTCCCCATTCTCCAGGTAGTTTCCGAGGAACAGACAATCCTGTGCAAAGAAATAATTGCCGTACATATAGGAGCCGTGCAGGGCGCAATCAAGAAAGACACATCGCTCAAAAGAGCCATAGATGGTCAGGCCTGTGTAGCTGTAGTAAAAGCCGAGACGGTCAAACACACAGTCCTTCGCCTGAAGGAAATTGCCCAGCATGCCATGGTTGTTATACGCTTCTGCCACTCTGCCATCCGAGCCGATTCCCCGGACCAGGATTTCAGTCAGGGGATAATTCATGCGGAAGGTACACCGCTCCACATAATTGATGAAGCCGTCATTGGCGGCCACACCGTCCCAGCCGTAATCGTACTGGATCAGGTTGACCACGTCGGCGTATTTCAGAGAGATATAGCCATTGTCCGTGGCGTAAATATGCACACGGTGCTGGGCCATGGATTCAGCGGGGGCAATCGCAATGGGGTTGTCCTTGGTGCCCTCCACCAGGAAGGTGCCCTTGACCACCAGATTGGCCATTCTGGAATCCGCGTAGGGATCATCGGGGTCTGCGCTCCAGAACTGAATCTGGGCACCGGGTTCCACAGTGACCGTCACACCTTCCTCGATGATGGTGGCATCGGGGATGATGTACAGCTTGTCGCCGGTCCAAACCATATCCTCGTCAATGATCTGAGGCACCAGCACACCGTTTCGCACCAGCAGGAGGATGCTTGCTGTGTTGGTGTAGGTGTTCTGATCCTTGTCATCCATACCGTTGCCGCAGGTTACGGTGACATTCAGATTGAACCAGTAATCATTGGGGCAGTCCTCCGCAATCTGGATGTAGAAGGGATTCTCCCAGGCCACCAGAATGCTGTCCTCATAAATCCGTCCGCAGTCTGCCTCGGAGTAAGTACCCACCGCGCCGTAGTTTACGGTGTCATTGAGAATGGTAATGTAGGGGTCGGGAATACCGGTGGGGGACAGGGCATCGAGCTTCACGATGGTATCCCTGCTCTGGCCCCAGTGGTTGCGAAGGGTCAGACCCAGGGCGATCACTTCACCGGCATCGATGACACCGTCGCCGTTGTTCAGCCCCTGGTCATTCTTCAGACCCACGGTGTCAAACAGGGCGTAATCGCTCATGTTTACATCCGGGGTGGGCAGGACGGTCAGGGCGCTGTGGAGGTTCACAATGGGGGGCAGGTTATGAATGCCGTGCCGATCTCCATCCAGACAAGTTGTCAAATCATTAGATGTGGATGCCAGCTGACCGTAGATGAACCGGCTGGAATAGAGGGAGGTATCTGGATACTGGCTCCGCAGCAGGGCTGCCATGGCGGCCACCACAGGCGCGGCCATGGAGGTGCCGCTCCAGCTTGCATAGCCATCATTCGGAATGGTGCTGAGAATGTTCTCGCCGGGGGCGTAGAGTTCATATTCCACACCGTTGAAGGCAGTCACATCCCAGTTGGTGAAGCCGGATTCCACACCGGTACTATCCACACTCATAACGCCCAGAACATAGCTCAGAGCAGCGGGATAATTGGGAATTGCATTAAGTCCTTCGTTGCGTGCACCATCGTTACCCGCAGAGGCAACCAGCACACAGTCGCCGTAGGCAACACTCAGGGCATCCTGCACCGCAATGGAACAGGCAGTGCCGCCGAAGGACATATTGATGACATGGGCGCCGTTGGCGTAGGCATACAGCACCGCCCGGGCAATATCCGCCTGATTGAACACACCGGCAGCAGAGCTGGCCTTGATGGGCATGATCTTCACATTGTAAGCAAGACCCACCACACCGATGTCGTTGTTCTCCGCGGCGATGATACCGGCCACATGGGTGCCGTGACCGTGGTCGTCGTCACCGCTGCCGGATCCGGAGATCAGGTTCACGCCGTAGTAGTCATCCACATAGCCGTTGCCGTCATTATCGACCCAGTCACCGGGGATCTCATACTCGTTGAACCAGATGTTGTTGGCAAGATCCTCGTGGTCGATGTCCACGCCGGTATCGATGACTGCCACAACCACGTCAGCAGTGCCGCCGGGATTGTCCAGCAGACCCATGCCGGAGGGAATGCCGCAGTATTCCAGATACCACTGCTCCGCAGCCCGGGGGTTGGTCAGCAGATCTTCGGGAATATCC
>JAFVMW010000099.1 GCA_017506735.1 Oscillospiraceae bacterium
CGCCGCAGAGCACAAAAACGGTTAATAAAACGTGACGGAAGTTCATCGGGCAATCTTTTTATAGTGCTTCCAGGCAAGGGTAGCGTAGCAGTAGCGCTTGGTGCGGGCCGAGGGGATGAATGCGTAGTGGAAGTGCTTTTCGGAGGCGTGCTCCCGCAGGCGATCAAGGTTTCCGTAGCCAGGGGCGGCCCAGACTACACCGCGGTTGTAGGCGGTGGCGGCAAGGCGTACCTGCTCCTTGACCGGCAGAGTCTCAATTCCTTCCTGCGTGCGTTCCCCTTTTTTATTGAAGGAGCCGTAGGAGGCATAAAGCAGCCTCAAAAAAACGCCCACGTATATCACCTGCCACTCCTCTTTCTGCAAGCGCGAAATGCGTATGCGGCGCGCCGTGGCATTATCGGCCGTGTCAAACCAGAGCTCATACTGCCGGGCAAGGCCGCTTCTCATCCAGGCCTTTTCCATCTCCTCAACAAAGGAGGGCTTCATCTGGAACAGGCCGATTGAAAAGTCCGGCCCGCCGCCCGTGGTGATGTAGGTGCCGTAATTGGCGGCCGTTTCCAGGGCATCCTGAAGGCGGGAATAGCGTTCCACCTCCGGCCAAACCACGGCCTCCGCCAACAGCGGGTCAACATCAAAGGAACGCCACGTATCGTAGGCGCTCCCGGGTATGATTACGGCCAGGGCCAGTATTAGAGCATATAGGTGCATAGCACAAGCTGGTACTTGTAGTTGCCGTTGCCGGTGTCTTCAGTGGCCTCGTGGTACCACTGGAGTTTGTTGCCAGTCTTCTTCCAGGCTGTGGGGAATACCTGGTCTCCCTCAGGCATCTGGAGGAAACCGCCCTCGGCATTGTAGAAAACTTTGCGCTTGCCGTCAGAGGAGGTCCAGCTGGCGCTCTTGGGTGAAGAGGCGTCCTTGCGCTTGCCGTTGAGCTTCTGGAATTCCTCGTCAGAAACGGGGCTCCAGCTGCCGCCGGAGAAGTGGTAAACCTTTCCGTCCTCGTCCATCGAGTAGATGTGCTTGCCGGCGCCGATGGCGTCAAAATCAGCCTGGCCGAACACGGCGAATTCCGGCCACCAGGGGCGTACGCTCTTGCCACCGACCTTTGCGGCGCTTACGTTAATCTCACGCACGATTTCCTCCTTGTACATCTTGGGATAGTCTGAGGGGAACTCGCTGTAAGCCTCGGCCAGTACGTCGCCGGCCTGGATAACCACGTTGAGCGGCTCACGGTAAAGGGCGCACTCAGGGATAAGGCCGTCCTCAATGGCCTGACGGTTGATCTTGATGATCTTTCCAAGGGACTCCTTGCGGGCGTTGAAACGCTTCTGGACGTCCTCCACCCACACCTTTGCGGCACGTTCACGATAACTCATGATGCGCTCCAAGGCCTCGGCATAAAGCGGATTGTAAACGGAAGGATCCTCCGTCTGGTATATCTTGTTCTTGATTTCAATGAGTTTCTTGCGCTCGGATGCAGCAAAGTTCACGTCGGCCGTAGCATCCTTCAGATCATAGCAAGCCTGAATGTCCTGCAGGTACTTGGACATCTTGACCTGCATATCGTTAAGGCCGGCGGTCTTCTGGTTCATCTTTTCCATCATGTCCATAGCCGAGCCCATACCGCCCATCATTGAACGGGAGCTCTTCTGCTGGGCAAGCTTCTGCTCTTCCATGAAGCGCTTCTGGAAGGCATCGGCCTCC
>JAFVMW010000100.1 GCA_017506735.1 Oscillospiraceae bacterium
CGGCGTCCTCGACGTCCCGACCCAAAATCCGACCTCGATGGGCGGATTTTGGGAAATACGGTGTGGTTACGAGGCGGCAATCGGAGATTGCCGAGCGGGTCGTCGAGGACGCCGACCCCTACGATGGGTTATTCCACGCTCCCCTACAAACTCCAATTTAACGAACAATGCTGTGTTCGAGCGGTTTCCGCTTGCATGGCGTTTTCCGGTGCAATAACGCACGAATTGTCAGCGGCGACTCGCCGCCAAACGCCAATTTTGAAAGGCTTTCCAGTTTTGTGGGCAATTCCATGGATTAACCGCCGCTGTGCCGGGGGATATTAGCTTTGCGCAGAGCAAAAGGAGGGCGAAAGAGACAGATGATACGAAGGTTTTTTGCGGCGGTTCTGGTTCTGGCGGCGGTGCCGGGGCTGTGTGTTTGCGCCGGGGCCCGGGAATTTCTGGTTCCGGTGGGCCGGGTGGTGGGGCTGTCCCTGGCCGAGGGCAGTGTCACCGTCGCGGCCTATGACGATCTGCTGGGAGCCGGTGCCAGGGAAGCAGGCATCCGCATCGGGGACGACATCGTCAGCGTGGACGGGAACACCATCGATTCTGCCCGGGAGCTTCAGGATGCCCTGACCCGGTCATCCGGGACGGTAGAGCTGGTTCTGGACCGCCGGGGGACGGAGCATCGGCTGACCATTGCCCCCCAGATCACCGCGGAGGGCCCACGGCTGGGGGTTTATGTCCGGGAGGGCGTGACCGGCATCGGCACCGTGACCTGGTATGACCCGGAGGAGGGCACCTTCGGCGCGCTGGGCCACGGGGTCAGCGACAGCCGGGGCAGGCTCTGCCGGATGGAACGGGGCAGTGTGTTTGACGCCACGGTTTCCGGTGTCCGCCGGGGCCGGGCTGGCACACCGGGCCAGCTCCGGGGGGATGTGGACAGCACTAGGCCCATCGGCTCCCTGGAGGAGAACACGGTATTCGGAGTCTTCGGCACCGGCCCCCGGTTCACCGGGACACCCATGGCCACAGCGGAAGCGGAGGAGGTGCGGACGGGGCCTGCCAGTATTCTGTCCAACATTTCGGGCAGTCATGTAGGGCTTTACCAGGTGGAGATTCTGAAAATCAGCGACCCGGAAACCTCCAACGGCCGGGATCTGCTGATCCAGGTCACAGACCCCGTCCTCCTGGAGCAAACCGGCGGCATCGTGGCCGGGATGAGTGGTTCACCGATTATTCAGGATGGGAAGCTGGTGGGTGCCGTGACTCATGTGCTCGTCAATTCCCCGGATACCGGGTATGGAATTTTCATTGAAAATATGCTGGAGGCGGCAGCATAATCGTAGGGCGGGGGCTTGCTCCCGCCGCTTTTTCTTGCATTTCGGGAATCGCGTGATATGATAAAAGAAAAGGCAGTGAAGAATATGGGTATCAATCCTCACGATCAAATTATCAAACAGCTATGTAAGGATACATTGCTGCCGCTTGGTGTTTTTCAAAAAGGCACTTCCAGAACATACATTGATGATAACGGATACTTCTTTACCATTATTGAGTTTCAACCATCGGCGTATGCAAAAGGAACGTACTTGAATGTAGCACTCCATTTTCTATGGAACAAACGAGAATATATGGCCTTTGATTTTCCTCTTAATAGCCGGGTCAATCATTTCGTTGAATATCAAAATGACGAGCAGTTTTATCCACGAAGTAACAAAATATGTCCAAGAAGCCGCCAAGCAGGTGTTGTTTTACCGGAAACTGCAGGAGATTGCAAACGCAAAATCCTATGTGAAGAAATGGCTGCGAAAATATAACGGAAACCCTCGAATCGATGTGCTGAATACGATCAACCATTTGCACGACGAAGAAGTATTGCAAATAATCAAGCAGACCCGTGCCTTTTGGCGAAGCAAACCATCTATGAAAAAGATGAAGTATTTTGATGTTTTTGACGATTGATCGCAAAAGGGACGGTAAGCCTGGGATCAGCAATGAGCAGCTGATCTTGGGAAGCTCTGATTAAATTGGCAAGAGCAGATGGCGAGAGATTTTGGCCCAAATTGAAGTTTGGAAAGCGGAGGAATACTTTGTGTATTTCCCGGTTTTCAAACGGATAAGTTGGGTCAAAAGATCCGTCAGCTGCCGCAGACGATTTATTCAGAGGTTC
>JAFVMW010000046.1 GCA_017506735.1 Oscillospiraceae bacterium
ATAAAATCAATCTTTTGAATAATTCGCTCTTAGCTATTACTCAAGAATTTTCGTTGGCTGTTAATTAATCTTAAACAAACCTTAATTTGTCCAAGGTGATAAAAGTCATCTTTACGTTATTCAATTTACAAGGTACATTGTCGCATCCGCTCTCGCGTCAGCCTCGTTATACTAGCACACATCGTTATATTTGTCAAGAACTTTTTTCATTTCTTTTCAAATTTCTTTTGTGTTTTTCGTATTTCGCACTGGCCTTGCGGACAGCTTGCATATATTAGCATTCTGATTACTATTTGTCAACCCCCTTTTTTATATTTTTTCAAAAAAAGATCGGGGCCCCTTTCGGAGCCCCGGAGTAAGTACTGTTACGGTTTATCCTCGATCAGACCATAGCCGCCATCGTTTCGCTTATATACCACGGCGAACACACCGCCGTTATCCTCATCGCGGAAAGCAAAGAAGGTGTGGCCCAGTAGATTCATCTGCATCAGCGCCTCTTCCCGGCGCATGGCCTTCATGGGGAACTGCTTGATCCGGGTCAGCTCCAGCTCTTCCTCACTCTCCTCCGGAGCAAAGGAGGTTTCCTCCGTTACCTGACGGTTGAAAGCATCCTGACGGAGGCGACGGGAAAGGCGGGTCTTATTCTTACGGATCTGGCGCTCAATGGTACCGACCGCCGCGTCAATGGACGCGAACATATCAGAGGTGGACTCGCTTGCGCGGAACCAGGTACCTGCGCCATGGACGGTCAGTTCCACATTGTTCCGGTTCTTTTCAACAGAAAAGACGACAAGTGCCTCTGCTTCCTCCTCAAAGAAGCGGCCCAGCTTCATAACCTTTTTCTCGGCGTAGGCGTGGACATTGCCAGGGAGCTTGACTTTCTTCTCACTGTACTGGAACTTCATATGCGGCAACTCCTTTCATCTCACCGGTCTTCCGGTGTTGGTTATACTATACCACATATTACACATTTCGGCAAGGGGTATCATCCATATTCTTTGTTAATTTTCTATAAAAAGACGGCTGCTTTCAGAGAAGCAGCCGTCTGCCATTTCAATCATCAAGCTCCTCTTCCGCATTGAGAAGCTCATTCATGGTGAGCGTATAGAGCAATTCCGCCTTTTTCTCGAACATCCGGCTCAGCCGAACCGCCTGGCGCTGATCAGGAGCCATAAGCTCCAGGGTCATCAGATTGCCCATTTCATCATCCAGGGTCATGATTACGGAAATATCACCGTTGTCCCGGGGAAGGACCTGGGTTTTCACAAAGCTGCTGCGCTTGAGCTGGCGGTTGAAGCGGGCCACGGAAATTTCCGCCTTCTGTTTGACCGTGAATGCAATGGAATCGGCGGTCAAAGCGCCGTCCTCCCTGCCCTTGTCGGTAATCTGATATTTTTCCTGTTCCACCTGCTTCAGATGGCCGGAACTGACCATTTCGGGAACAGCAGTGCAGACATCGAAATAGCTCACGCCGTCATCCACATAGCACAACTCATACAATTCCTGGATGGTCATGGGGTAACTGGACCGGGATGCCACAAACAGGATCAGAACCTTCACATCCATCATATCGTGAATAAAACCTAAACGCTGCATGAAAATCACCTCTTGTCTTTTATTATAACGAACAGAAACAAAAAATCAAGTCTGCACCCACGGGAACTTCACCACATATTTTGACATTGAAAGGAGGCGTCCCATGGAACACCTTGTGCTTTACATTCCGATTCTCACGAATCCGCTGCTGCACGCGGCAAGAATTCTGGCGGACTCCGGTGTGGAGATCGCGTCTGATCCGGAATCGGCGGACTACCTGCTCTACCCCATTCCCACTCCGCTGTCGGCTCTGGAGGATTATTGTCAGGGAGCCACCATCATCGGCGGAAATCTGGATTTCCTCAACGAAAGCGTCAGCAGGATCGACCTTTTGAAGGACCCCTTTTTCCTGGCGGACAACGCTGCCATTACCGCTGAAGCGGCCCTGGGGCTTGTGCTGGCAAATCTGCCCTGCGCTGTTACCGAGGGGCAAATTCTGATTCTCGGCTGGGGGCGGATCGGGAAGTGTCTGACCCATCAGCTGGAGCATTTGAACGCACCGGTATCTGTTTTTGCACGAAAGCCGGAGGACAGGGCACTACTCCGATCTCTGGGATACCGTCCCATCGGTTGGGAGGGCCTTGCCGACCACATTCCGGAATACCGTTGCGTCATCAACACCATTCCGGCCCAGGTGCTATCTGACGAGGATGCCCGGCGGCTCCGGGGAGACTGCTTCCGGCTGGATCTGGCTTCTGTCCGATCCATTCCCGGGGAAGGGGTTCTTCACGCCCGGGGGCTGCCCGGAAAATACAAGCCCGAATCCACCGGGAAGCTGATTGCGCGAACCATTCTGCATGATCTGGGGAGGGTAAACGTATGACTGTGGGTTTTGCTTTTACCGGTTCCTTCTGTACCTTTGGAACCGTGTTTCCGGTTCTGGAAGCACTGACGAAAAAATATGAAGTGGTCCCCATCGTATCGGCAAACACCGCTCTCATTGACAGCCGGTTCGGCTCTGCCCGGGATCACTGGGCCAGAATCACGGAGCTTTGCGGCCGGGCGCCCCTGTCCACCATTGGGGAGGTGGAGCCCATCGGGCCGAAAAAGCTGCTGGATGCTTTGATCGTAGCACCCTGCACCGGCAACACCCTGGCAAAGCTGGCACATTCCATTGCGGACACACCGGTGACCATGGCTGCGAAGAGCCATCTGCGGAATGGGCGGCCGGTGATCCTCGGGGTATCCACCAATGACGGGCTGGCCGGGGCGGCAGAGAATATCGGGCGGCTGATGGCCCGGAAGCATTACTATTTTGTACCCTTCGGGCAGGATGATCCCATCGGAAAGCCAACCAGTCTGGTGGCCCGCTTTGATCAGATCCCCCAGGCATTGAGCGCCGCCCTGGAGGGGCGGCAGGTACAGCCGGTATTGGTATGAAGAAAAACGGCAGGAGTTTGCGCTCCTGCCGTGCCGTTCAGCTTATTCGTAAAGGGAGCCCCAGATGTGGGCGTTCAGTGTTCCGGACTGGCCTGCACGGATCACATCCTGCCGGGTGTCAAAGCGATCCAGCCAGGGAAGCACATCTTCCGTCAGCGTCCGCTTGAGATCGGCATACAGCGATTCCATATCCCGGCCTTCGAACAGACACCACCAGTGATCTTCCCTGTACCGTTCAGACATAAAACCTGCCCGCCGTCTGACCTGACATTCATATTCCTTGAAGCGGAGGTTGGGATGCTCCGGATCTTTTTGGAAATACAGGCCCACATTGATGCAGAATTTGCATTCTGTACCGTCATTCCACATGGAGCGCTGGAAATTCAGGATCTTGCAGGTGCCGTTGGGCTGGATGATGCGGAAATTGCTGTTTTCCTTTTTGAAACCGGCAGGCTTCAGCACCTGAGTGTGTAGCCGGGACAGGAGATCCTTGAACCGCTGATCATTCGTTGTCATAGATGATCGCACCTCTATGTCCCTTTCTTTTCCTCTTCTGTCCATCGAACCTCCTTAGCAAAGTAAGCAAACAAAGCATTGTGCATGCACAAAGGCATAGTAGCAAACAACACCGCCTCCGCTTTAGACAAAAGAACAAATTCCGATTTCTGAATCATGCGACTCTTCTTTCCGTGATTTACAACCCAGCGAACGCCGTTTACCATCTCCGGCCCACCGTCGCGCAGAAGGTAAATACAGACTGCCAACGAAACGACTGTTATTCCGACAGTGATCAGAAACAGCTTCTTTACCGTCGGAGGAAGTTCCCAAAGAGAAAACAGACCGCCGGAGCGATATTTTTTTCTTCTCTCAATAGAATCCGCCAGGAAAAACAAGAGTAAACAGCAACAGAAAAGCCCGATCCACCAAATCCCTGCATAATCCATAATCCTAGGTTCAAAGAAAGAGATAATATACAGAATCCAGCTAATTGTCAGCATCAACGCAGAAACGCAACAGCAAACTCGCAGTTTTTTAGTGCAATCCACTGTGTTCCCTCCTCTGGACAATCTCGCTTGATTCCGCACGCTGGTTTTGCTATTACTCCAGATGCTCCAGTTCTGCCATCCACAGAGCGTAGCTTGCTTCGCTGGGCATCTTCCAGTCGGTTCTGGGGCTGAGGGATACGGGCAGGGCCTTCACGCCGTCGGGCTGGCAGCTGCGCTTGAACTGCTGGGTGAAGAACCGGCGGTAGAAGGAGGTGAGCCACTTCTTGACGGTGGCGCCGTCGAAATCCTGCTCGAAGGCGCGGCAGGCCAGAGTGTAAATCTTCTTGGGGCCGAATCCGTAGCGGAGCACATGGTAGATGAAGAAATCGTGGAGGGCGTAGGGACCAACAATGTCCTCGGTCTGCTGGGCGATCTGACCCTTGGCATCCGGGGGCAGCAGCTCGGGGCTGATGGGGGTGTCCAGAACGTCCATCAGGGTCTCCTTGGCAGGGGCGAAGGCAGGCAGATCGGCAACGGCCTCCACGATCCAGCGGATCAGGGTCTTGGGAACGGAGCCGTTGACGCCGTACATGCTCATATGGTCGCCATTGTAGGTACACCAGCCCAGAGCCAGTTCGGACAGGTCACCGGTGCCGACCACGATGCCGTTCACCGTGGAGGAGTAGTCCATGAGAATCTGGGTGCGCTCCCGGGCCTGACCGTTTTCGTAGGTGGTGTTCCGGTTCTCGGGATCATGGCCGATGTCAATGAAGTGCTGGGTCACGGCGTTTTTGATGGAAATTTCCTTGCTGGTGATGCCCAGCTTCTTCATCAGATCCCAGGCGTTGCGGTAGGTACGGTCGGAGGTGCCGAAGCAAGGGAGGGTGATGCCGTAGACGGTGGATGCATCTCTTCCCAGCTGTCGTACCGCCTCCACAGAAACCAGCAGGGCCAGGGTGGAGTCAAGGCCGCCGGAGATGCCCAGCACGGGGTTGCAGTTGATGGCCTTCAGCCGGCGCTTCAGTCCGGAAACCTGGATCTGGAACACCTCCCGGCAGTAGGCATCACGCTCTGCCTTGGTTTCGGGGATGAAGGGCAGCTTATTCAGATGATAAAGGGTGCCGTCGGAGCGGAAGTCCGCCCAGTCAATCCACTGGGCTTCCGGCTCCATGGCGGAATACTCAGCGGCAGCGGCCTGGTAGCCGGAATTTCTGCGGCGCAGGGCGCGAACCTTGCCCAGATCGCAATCCATGACCAGCAGGTAGCAGCTGTCAGTAAAATCGGCGTTTTCCGCCAGAATCTCACCATTCTCCGCAATCATGCTGTGGCCGGAGTATACACCATCCTGGGTGGACTCCATCATACCGGCGGAGCAGTGGGCCCAGACACAGTTCAGCGCTTCGCTCCGGGCTTTGATCTGGCGCTGCCGCATGGCCCGGCTTCCCACAACCTCCGGCTCCGCGCCCAGAGAAACAATGAGCTCCGCACCCTGAAGTACCAGCACCGCGGCCTCCGGATCAGGGGCAGTCAGATCCGTGCCGAACACAACACCCATTGAAGCAATGGGATCAAACTCACCGAAGCAATAGAAATCGCAGTTCAGCGGAATGTCGTACTCCTCCACAGAGGGGCCGAACATACCGTCCACACCCAGACCTGTGGCATGGATGATTCGGTCAGCGGCATCATCACCAGAGGTAAACCAGCGCTTTTCCTCCTGGGTCAGCTTCCGCTTTGTGGAAATGCCCGCAACGCAGCCGTCAAAGAGAACGGCGGCGCAGTTGAATACCTGCATTCCCAGCCGCAGGGGGAAGCCCACTACCACTGTAACCTCGGAATGATCCCGGGAGCATTCGGCAATGGTGTGAAGTCCCTTCTTCACGGCGCTGTACAGCGCGTCCTCAAAAAACAGGTCGCCGCAGGTGGCACCGGTGAGGGCAAGCTCGGGAAACACCAGCAGGTCAACGCCCTGCTCATCGGCCTGAGCGATGTAATTGCAGATGGTTTCGGCGTTTTTCGCCACATTGGCCACGGCCACATCGGGCACGGCGCAGGCAATTCGGATGAAGTCCAGCATAAATAGGTACCTCCATAATTCAGTATGGTATTATGATAATACTTTCCCCGGGAAATTGCAATCAATTCCGTAAAAAAACAGGAGCGGCAGATTCTGCCGCTCCACGGATCATTCCTCATATCCGGAGAATACATATTCGATGCCCCACGCGCCGGTGCGCAGCGGCACTGCCATGGTGTCACCGAGCTCGCACTGATCATAAGCGATACGGGATACCTCTACATCCATTTCCCTCCCATCGGGAAAACGGACGGTACAGACATAGTCATCCCGACCCCTTCGGTTATGATCAATGAATTTATCCACGACGGGGATATTATAAGACACGGGCTCTTCCCTTGCCAGCATATGGTTGGTATGGGCCACAACGTCCACACCAATGACCGCCGCAAAAAATACCACAGCAAACATCAGTGCCAGATTCTCCTTCAGATCCCGGGACAGCAGAAACATAACAAAGCTGATCACCAGACCCAGGACAACACCGTAAACCAGCACCGGAGCAATATCAAAATAGAAATACCGGTTCAGGCTCATAATCGTCAGAACGTACAGGGGCAAAAAAGGAAGCTGCAGCTCCGTTACCTTTGCCTTGCCACCAGACTTTCGGTAGTCCTTCTGGTTCATTAAGATGAAGTATTCCGGGTATACAATACCCAGAAAAGCCCCGAAGATGCCAAAATTCAGTGCCGCAACAGAAAACAAATTAAAGTATTGCGGACGGATCAGCATTCCTGCCATAATCAATACGCCGACCACATTCATCGTGATTCCCACCGCGCGCATCTGCTTCCGCCCTTGCGGAGTCTGCTCATTCACACGCCAGTCCCGGTGCTTGCTGCCCTCCACCTTCAGACGGGCCGGGGTGGGAATCCGGGGAATGCCCTTGAAAAAGGCATCCAACTGCGCCTGCTCACAACGTTTTGCCAGCTTATAACACAGCTTCTTTTTCCCGAAGTGGAACTCAAAATCTTCCCCCGTGGCATAGCCGTAGACCGCAACGCCCTGGAGATCGGAAATCGCAATGGTGAAACCACTCAGACCCATGGCCTGCATTTCCGGAACGGTGCAGCCATGGGTCAGAAGCTTATCTTTGATATCCTTGGTCAGCTGTTTGTCCATATCCACAAGGTGAAGGTTGTTTTCCTCCCGGAACAGGAGAATCTGCTGTCTTCCCTTGCGGAGCAGAATGTGGGGGATCATAGACTATTTCCTCCGTTTCTCTTTCTTATTTTTCCTGTACAGCAGCCTGCTTCTTATCCCTCATATCTATACATTCCATATTCAATTCCAAACGCGCCTGTACGGACAGGGATGATCAGGATGTCTCCAACCTTGAATTGTTCGAAATCAATTCTGCCAACGTCAACGGTCAATTCCCGTCCGTCCGAGAATTGGAGGATGCAGTTATATTCCGTCGACTTTCCCACGCCCCAACTGTACATCCGCACAATCGGCACCTGATGGAATATAAACGGCTCTCTCGCCAGCAGATGATTGCCCTGTATTACGATCCCAGCGCACAAAAACACCGACAGAACCAGCGCCAAGAAAACAGACTCAGCGTTCCGCCGCAGCGTTTTCGCAAACACAATAAAAAGAATTCCCATAGCTAAGCCTGCGATCAATGTGATCAGCAAAGGTTTCACGATCTCAAAGTATTGTGTTCTGTTGATTCCTTGCCAAATCGCAAAACCAAGGGGACTGAACGCCAGCCACGGTACCGCAGACAACGGAATTCGCCCTTGATTCTGATATTTCTTTTCACCCAAAACAGCAAAATATCCAGGACACGCTATTCTGATCATTGCAGCACCTGCGCAAATGATTGCCGGCACGGACAGCAGATCTAACCATTGATGGAAAAGAAGCATGGCCGCAAGGAGAATCAGACTGATCCAATTCAGCCGTCTGAACAACCAATTCCTCTTTTGAGTAACAACAGAATTGTTCATGGGCGCACCTCCCCTGCGTTGATTTCTTGCTCTAATTATAGCAGAAGCAGGAAATATGCGCAAGAAAAAGGAGACTGCGTTTTCACACAGTCTCCCAAGGTACTCAAATCAGATACCTGCGTCGGCCTTCAGGACTTCTGCCAGATCGGTCTGCTCCCAGGTCTGGTTGCCTGCGCCGAAGTGGCCCTTCATGGCGGTGGGCTGGTAGATGGGATTGCGCAGCTGCAGCTTGCGGATGATGCCGCCGGGGGTCATGTCGCAGTGCTTGCGGAGCAGGGCGGTCATAGCCTCGTCGGAAATCTTGCCGGTGCCGTAGCTCTCCACACGGACGGACACGGGCTGGGCAACGCCGATGGCGTAGGCAAGCTGAACCTGAACCTTGTCCGCCAGGCCTGCGGCCACCAGGTTCTTGGCCATGTAACGGGCCATGTAGGCAGCGGAGCGATCCACCTTGGTGTGGTCCTTGCCGGAGAAGGCACCGCCGCCGTGGGAGAAGTAGCCGCCGTAGGTATCCACGATGATCTTACGGCCGGTCAGACCGGTGTCGCCGTTGGGGCCGCCGATGACGAAATTACCGGTGGGGTTGATGTAGATGTGAGCCACATCGTTGATGTCGAAGCCGTAGGCAGCCAGCACGGGGGCGATGACGCCTTCCCGGACATAGCGGCGCAGCTCCTCCATTTCGAAGTCGGCGCTGTGCATGACGGAAACGACCACGGTGTCGATGCCGATGACCTTACCGTTTTCATCATACTCCACGGAAACCTGGGTCTTGCCGTCGGCACGGAGCAGGTCGTTGGAGTGGATGCAGTCGGTCAGGCGGTTGCTGAGGGCACGGGCCAGAGCCACGGGCATGGGCATCAGCTCGGGAGTCTCGTTGCAGGCGCCGCCGAACATCATGCCCTGGTCGCCTGCGCCGCCCACCTCATCGTTGGTGCCCAGAGCGATATCAGCGGACTGGGTGTGGATGCGGCAGATGACTTCACAGGTATCGGCGTGGAAGCCGTCGTTCTCATAGGTATAGCCGATGGTGCGGATGGCCTCACGGGCAACTGCCTCGTAATCCACCACAGCCTTGGTGGTGATCTCACCGCAGATCACGCAGAAGTTGGTGGTGACCATGGTTTCGCAGGCCACACGGGAGCCGGGATCCTGAGCCAGGCAGGCGTCCAGGATGGCGTCGGAGATGGTATCAGCCACCTTGTCGGGATGGCCATTGGTAACACACTCGGAAGTAAAAAGTCTTTTTTCCATTTTCGATTCTATTCCTTTCTAAATCTACGGTCAGAGCCACCCCCGGCACAGGGGGCTCACAAAGCATAAAAAGAAGCGCACCGACAGATTCGGAGCGCAGTAATTGACGTTCAGAATCCTCATCTTTCGTTTTGCCGCCGGATTTGGCACCTTTTCCTTTCGGACAGGCTGCCGGGTTTCATCGGGCCGTTCCCTCCACCACTCTTGATAAGGCTTATTGAATTCTCCTATATTCTACAGGAAAATCCCGAAATGTCAATACTTTTTACGGCTGTTTTTGAACTTTCAGAAAACTTCATAATTCCCCTATGGACTTTTCCGCCAGCAACTGGTAAAATAGACGCAAACTTACCAAACGAGGTGTTTTCATTGATGAATCTCAGACGGCGTTTCGAACGGTTCTGCTACAAAAACCGGAACAAGGGCATACCAAATTTGATGCTTTACATCGCCTCCGGCGCGGGGCTTTTGTACTTTATGAGTCTGATCGACCCCAGCAATGCCCTGTATGAAATCCTCTGCTTTGACGGGGAAGCCATTCTTCATGGACAGATCTGGCGGCTTGTGACCTATCCGCTGTGCTATTCCGCAGGCAATCCCCTGATGACCGCCATCACGCTGGTGTGCTACTACTCCATCGGACGGGCCATGGAAAATTCCTGGGGCACCCTGAAGTTCAATCTCTTCTACCTCACCGGCGTTGTGCTGATGGATGTGTGGTGCCTGATCTTCGGCGGCTGGGCGGATGCGTACTATCTGAATCTGAGCCTGTTCCTGGCCTACGCCACCATGTATCCGGACACCCAGTTCCTGCTGTTCTTCATCATTCCGGTGAAGGCATGGATTCTGGCGGTGGTGGATCTGTTCTTCGTGCTGTCCGGTCTGTTCAATCCCTTCCCCTACAATGTGTTCCCTCTGATCGCCCTGGGCAACTATTTCCTGTTCTTTGGCAAGGACGTTGTGAATGTGCTGCCGGTAGCCTGGAGGGTCAATGCCCGTCGGGCCATGCGCAAGGCAAAGGGCGGCAAGCAGGCTAAGGTGATTCCCTTCAACAACGCAGGCTCCTACCAGGCAAGTCACACATCCGTAAAGGCACCCTACACCCACAAATGCACCGTCTGCGGACGGACCGATGTGGAGCATCCGGAGCTCGAGTTCCGCTACTGCTCCAAGTGCAGGGGCTATTACTGCTATTGTTCCGAGCACATCTCCAATCATACCCATATTCAGTAACTCTGATAGGCAAGCGAATCCCCATGGGCGTGGCCCATGGGGATTTTTGGTATTTACTGAGGATCGATGCCCAGATACTTCTCCAGGGCTGCCAGCTTCAGGCAGGTGCAGAACACGTTCATTGCCTTTTCCAGCTCCTCAATGGGAGGCAGGCTGGGGGCAATACGGATCATGGAGTCGTGGGGGTCCACGCCGTAGGGGTAGGTTGCGCCGGCCTCGGTGAGGACAACACCGCAGCGGCGGCACAGCTCCAGAGTGCGCTTGGCGGTGCCGGGCATGGCTGCCACGCAGATGAAGTAGCCGCCGGTGGGATGGTGCCAGTGGGCGATGCCCTTGGCGGTGACCTGGGCACGGAGGATCTTCAGGCACATCTCAAACTTGGGAGCCATGATCTGCGCGTGGCGCTTCATCAGCTCCAGGGTGTGGGCCTTATCCTTCAGATACTTCACATGACGGAGCTGGTTGATCTTGTCGTAGGAAATGGTCTGGACGGAGATCAGCTTGGTCAGATACTTGATGTTCTCCACAGAGGAAGCCATGACGGACATACCTGCACCGGGGAAGGTGATCTTGGAGGTGGAAGCAAACTCAAACACCATGTTGGGCCGGCCTGCCTTCTCGCACAGGGAAATGATGTCGTCGAAGGGCTGGAACTCACCCACGAACTCATGGACGCAGTAGGCATTGTCCCACATGATGGTGAAGTCAGGGGCGGCAGGCTTCAGATTGGCAAAGCGGTTGATGGTGATGGAGTCGTAGGAGTAGCCCTGGGGGTTGGAATACTTGGGCACACACCAGATGCCCTTGACCAGGGGGTCCTGCACCAGCTCCTCCACCACGTCCATGTCGGGGCCGTAGGGCGTCATGGGAACGGTGACCAGCTCGAAGCCGAAATGCTCGGTGATCCGGAAATGACGGTCATAGCCGGGAGAGGGGCAGAGGAACTTGACCCGCTCCTCCTTGCACCAGGGACGGTCGCTGTCAACCAGACCATGGGTGTAGGCACGGGCGATCAGATCATACATCAGACTCAGGGATGCGTTGCCGCCCACGAAGGTCTGTTCCGGTTTGCAGCCCAGCACATCAGCCCAGTATTCCCGGGCGCACTTCAGACCGGCCAGGTCGCCGTAGTTCCGGGCGTCATTTCCGTCAATGATGCATTCTGCGGGGTCGGTGAGAATGGTCATCATGTCACTGACCAGATCCAGCTGGAGTTTGCTGGGCTTGCCACGGGACATATCCAGTTTCAGACCCTGGTGCTTCAGGTCAGCAAATCGGGCGTTGAGTTTGGCGTATTCATTCAGAAGCTCAGCACGGCTTCTGCAAGCGTAAGTAGCCATTTCCATCATCCTTTCACGAAAAAAGCAAAATTATCGTGGATTATTATATGACACAGGACATAAAAATGCAAGTCGCATAGGGCTAAAAATTCATTTTTCGGCATCTTTGTCCCCCTTGCACAAAAGTCACGACAAAGACTTTCCAATTTTATGCAAATTCACCCCTTGCATTTCCAGTTTGATTCGCATAATATTTTATTGATTTAGTCTGGAATTTTATGTCCATTCCCATATTAGCTTAAACTTTTTGTGTCATTTTTCCATAATTCTTCACCGATTCACGCCAAATCTGAAAGGATGTGCTGTATGAGTCATATCACCGATCTGCCTGCAATTTTCGGCAGCGATGTATTCAACGAAACCACCATGCGCCAGCGGCTGAAGCCCCATATTTTTGCCGCATGGAGAAACTGTATCGATACCGGCACCCCGCTGGAGCTGGATGTGGCAAACCACATCGCCGAGGCCATGAAGGTCTGGGCCACCGAAAAGGGCGCCACCCACTACACCCACTGGTTCCAGCCCATGACGGGCATCACCGCGGAAAAGCACGACTCCTTCCTGACCCCTGCCGGTGAAGGCCGGGTCATCATGGAGTTCTCCGGCAAGGAGCTGGTCCGGGGCGAGCCTGACGCAAGCTCCTTCCCCTCCGGCGGCCTTCGCGCCACCTTTGAGGCCCGGGGCTACACGGCCTGGGACCCCACCTCCTTTGCCTTTGTGAAGGACGATTCCCTGTTCATCCCCACCTGCTTCTTCTCCTACACCGGTGCCGCGCTGGATAAAAAGACACCGCTGCTCCGTTCCATCGACGAGGTCAGCCGGGAGTCCATCCGGATTCTGCGGCTCTTTGGCGATACCGCTTCCAAGCGGATCATCCCCTGCGTAGGCCCTGAGCAGGAGTATTTCCTGATCCCCCGGGATCTGTACGCCCAGCGTGAGGATCTGCGGCTCACCGGCAGGACTCTGTTCGGCGCTCCGGCGCCCAAGGGCCAGGAGCTGGATGATCACTATTTCGGCACCATCCGTACCAGAGTTTCTGCCTATATGAAGGATCTGGACGAGCAGCTCTGGCGGCTTGGCGTGCTGAGCAAGACCAAGCACAACGAGGCTGCCCCTGCCCAGCACGAGATGGCTCCCATTTTCTCCGATGCCAACTCTGCCTGCGACTCCAATCAGCTGGTCATGGAGATCATGAAAAAGTGCGCCGCCAAGCACAATCTGGTGTGCCTGCTCCATGAAAAGCCCTTTAACGGCATCACCGGCTCCGGCAAGCACAACAACTATTCCCTGTCCACGGACACGGGTAAGAATCTGTTCAGCCCCGGCAAGACTCCCATGCAGAACGCCCAGTTCCTGGTGTTCCTGGCGGCCTTCCTAAAGGGTGTGGACGAGTATCAGGACTGGCTCCGCTCCACCGCGGCCACCGCCGGCAATGATCACCGTCTGGGCGCGGACGAAGCGCCTCCTGCCATCATCTCCGTATTCCTGGGTGACGATCTGAACGCCGTTGTCAAGTCCATCATCGACGGCTCTGATTACGCAGGTCCCACCAGAAGCTATATGCGTGTGGGCGTGGACGTTCTGCCCAACATTCCCAAGGACACCACCGACCGGAACCGCACCTCCCCCGTGGCCTTCACCGGCAACAAGTTTGAGTTCCGTATGCTTGGCGCCAGTCAGTCCGTGGCCGACCCCAACATTGTGCTGAACACCATCATGGCAGAGGAGCTGGGCCAGTTCGCCGACGAGTTGGAGCAGGCAGAGGATTTCGACACCGCACTTCATGATCTGGTTGTCCGGGAGTTCCGTGCCCACAGCCGCATCATCTTTGACGGCAACGGCTACAGCGAGGAATGGAAGGAGGAGGCCGCCCGACGGGGTCTGAGCAATCATCCTGCCACCCATGTGGCAATGGATCATTTCCTGAGCCGGAAGAACATCGATCTGGTCACCAAGCACCGGATCTTTACGGAGGCCGAATTCCGGGCCCGTTATGAGATCCAGCTGGAGGCATATATCAAGATTCTGAACATCGAGGCGCTGACCTCCATTGACATGATTCGTCATCAGATCCTGCCTGCCGCCATCAAGTACACCGAGCATCTGACCAGGGCCATCGTCAACAAGCAAAAGATCGGCATGACCTGCAAGGCCGAACGGGAGCTTGCCCAGCGGCTGAGCACGGCCTGCGACAAGCTGTACGACTGCTGCGAGCTTCTGGCCGCTGATTTGCAGAAGGTTCCCCTGGAGGACAACACTGCCCGGGCGAACTACTACGGCAATGTGATCGTGACTGACATGGCCAGAGCCCGGGAGCAGGCCGACCTGCTGGAGGCTCTGACCGACAAGGCCTACTGGCCCTACCCCACCTATTCTGATCTGCTCTTCTACTGATAAGTACACCCCCTGCCGGAAAATCGGCAGGGGGTATTTGCTGCGTTACAGGATCAGCATAGTCAGGGCATTGACTGCCATCAAAAGGGTCAGCAGGATCACACCGGGGGAAATGGCAAAGGCGCCGATGCACTCCAGGGAGGGCAGATCCGACCGACGGTATTCGCGGATCTGTCTGCGGTTGCGGATCAGGCTGATCAGAGCAATGATCACACTCAGCCAGATTACCCCCTGGTTCAAAAGGGCTGCGGCCACATCTCCCATCCCCTGGGTCAGTCGGGGCAGGATGTCTCCCAGCACCAGATTGTTGACCATGTGCAGCACCATGGCCCAGAACACATTGTACTCCATTGCCACATAGCCCAGAATCAATCCCACCAGGAATGCGTAGGGGCTCTGGATCAGGTTGCCGTGGAAAATACCGAATAGAAACGCGGAGGTCCAGATGGCAAAGCGTTTGCCATAGCGTTCCAGGCCCCGGAGGATGGCTCCCCGGAAAATGATTTCCTCTACCACCGGCGCGCCCAGGGAGTAATACAGGAACATACTGAAGGTATCCGGCATACCGCTGGCCATCTCCATGGACTCGATGATGGACAGCCCCATCAGATTCAGCAGGGTTTCCATCACGATTGCCAGCAGCTGGAACACCAGCTGAACGCTGATGGTCAGGCACAGCAGCTGCCAGAAGGCCCCCTGTGTCATCCGACGGTCGGACTTCCACATTCCGGTGAAGAATGCCTTCCCCTTCCAGATCCGGATCAGCAGCACTGCCAGCAGGCATGCAGTCAGGTAGCCCCAGCCATTGCCCATCAGGGCTGTTTCCTCCGGCACATCGCCTGTAATCAGCAGAACCGCGGACTGGATCATCATGGCCGCGGTGACACAAAGGGTCATCAAAAGATAATAGATCAACAGCGCCCAGCCATAGGAGCCGATATCCCGGCGCAGCAGTTTTCTTCTCATTCTCTCATCCATGGCAGTCCTCCAAAAGTTTTTCAATCACAGCTTCCGCCGCGGTCATACCATCTACAGCGGCGGACATGATGCCGCCGGCATAGCCTGCGCCTTCTCCGGCAGGATACAGTCCCTTCACCCGGGACATTCCGTCCTTCTCCCGGAGAATCCGCACCGGGGAGGAGCTTCTGGTTTCCGGGCCGGTGAGCACCGCGTCGGGATCGGCAAAACCGTGGAGCCGACGGTCCAGATCCACAATGCCCGATGCCAGGGCGGAGGTCAGACGTTCGGGAAGCGCCTGGCGGAGATCACACCAGTGAACGCCGGGCCGATAGGTGGGCTGCACCCTTCCCGGGCCGGTGCTGGGAACGCCGGCAAGGAAGTCTCCCACACGCTGGGCAGGGGCTCGATAGGAGCCGGACAGGGCATAGGCCTTCTCCTCCAGCTCCCTCTGCCACTGAACACCACCCAGGGGGCCGGGATAGGGAAACTCCGCTGGGTTCACTGTGACAAGCAGCGCGGCATTGGCGTTTTCGCCGTCACGGTCGGCGTAGCTCATGCCGTTGGTGACAATGCCGCCGGCTTCAGAGGCGGCAGCAACCACATGGCCTCCGGGGCACATACAGAAGGTATATACCGTCTGATCCTCCAGATGGCAGACCAGCTTGTAATCCGCCGGTGGCAGGGCAGGGTTTTCGCCGCCGTACTGGGAATGGTTGATCAGTGCCTGGGGATGCTCGATGCGCACGCCCATGGCAAAGGGCTTGGGTTCCATGGGGATGCCCAGGCTTTCCAGCATCCGGAAGGTATCCCGTGCGCTGTGGCCGATGGCCAGAATCAGATGGTTCGTATCCACGGTGGTGCCGTCGGACAGCTCCGCGCCGGTCAGCGAACCGTTTTCAATCCGCAAACGAGTGAGCTGGGTGTTGAAGCGAACCTCGCCGCCCAGGGAAATGATCCTCCGGCGGAGATTCTGAACCACCGTCAGAAGCACATCGGTACCTACATGGGGCTTGGCATCGTAGAGAATATTCTCTCTGGCACCGGCCAGAACAAACTGCTCCAGAATCCACTGAATCCGGGGGTTATTCACGCCGGTATTCAGCTTGCCGTCGGAGAAGGTTCCGGCACCGCCCTCGCCGAACTGGACATTGCTCTTTTCGTCCAGCTCGCCGGTTTTCCAGAAACGCTCCACCTTTTCATGGCGGCTCTGGGCATCCTCACCCCGTTCGATGATCAGAGGTCTGGCGCCTGCCATGGCAAGGACCAGCCCTGCGAACATTCCGGCAGGGCCGAAGCCTACAACAACCGGGCGCTGACCGTTCTCCACAGGCACCTGGCGGACTTTGTAGCTATACCAGGGAGCAACGGAGGCCTTTTTGCAGCCGGATTTTTTCAGAATTTTCTCCTCGTTTCCATTGACCTTTACATCAATGGTATAATTCACCCTGACATCCGGCTTTTTCCGGGCGTCAATGGATTTTTTTACGATTTTCACCTGCCGCACAGCACTGTTGGGGATGCGAAGCAGCTTTGCCGCCTCAAAATCCAGCTGGCTCAGAGCATGAGCCGGGGGCAGGGTGATGTCACGAATTCGGATCATTTGCTTTCCTTTCCGGCAGAGCGTCCGGCCACTCTGCCGGAGCTCCAGGCCCATTGGAGGTTATAGCCGCCGCAGTCTCCGTCCACATCCAGCACCTCGCCGCAGGCATACAGGCCGGGAACCAGTCTGCTTTCCATGGTGGCAGGGTCGAATTCATCTGTGACGATGCCGCCGGCGGTGACCTGGGCCGAGTCCATGCCCAGGGGCTCTGTCAGGGACACGACAAAGTGCTTGACCAGCGCCGCCACATCCTCCAGTTCCCTGTTCTGGAGTTCGGAAACAGTGCGGCGGAGGGTAATACCCCCGTTCTGGACGAGGACTCTGCCCAGGCGGTTGTGGAGGATGCCGGTAAGCAGATCCTCGGCAAGCAGTCCGGTATTCCGGCGGCGGAACAGCTCCTGCTTCAGAGTCGCTTCATCGATTTCCGGCAGGAAATCCAGGACGCATTCCCACTCACCGGAGCCCTGACAGGCATCCCGGGAGATCTCATAGATCACCGGACCGGACAGACCGAATTCTGTGAACTGGATTTCCCCTGTGGATTGTCTGTGGAGGATTCCGTTGACCGTAATGGCAGCGTGGCAGTTGGCGCGCACACCCTTCAGGGCGGATACGCCGCTCCAGCCGGTTTTCACCTGAACAAGGGCCGGGCGAAGTCTGGTGCATTTGTGGCCCAGACTCCGAAGGAGCTTATAGCCTGCCATGGTTCCGCCCAGCTTGGTGCCTGCCAGGCCGCCGCAGGCCACAATAACTTTATCGCAGAGGAGCTTTCGATCCTTGCTCTCCAGCAGGAAGCCGGTGCCTTCCCGACGGAGGCGGAGGACTTCAAAATCCGGGATCAGCTCGATGTTGGGTTTGTTCAGGGCAAAGCGCAGCACATCCACCACGGAGTTAGCCTGGTCAGAATAGGGGTAGACCTTGCCGGAGGGCTCTGTCACAGTGAACAGCCCAAGGTCACGGAACCAGGCAAGGGTTTCTTCCGGGCCGAACTGCCCGATGGCGTATTTTGAAAAGGACGGATCGTCGCCGTGGTAGCCCCCGGAGGAGGCATGGATGTTGGACAGATTGCAGCGGCCGTTTCCGGTGGCGGCAAGCTTTCTGCCCACACGGGCCTGACGTTCCAGTAAGTATATTTTGTGATCGGTAGCTTCCGATGCGGCCAGGGCCGCGGCCATTCCTGCCGCGCCTGCGCCGATGATTCCAATGATCATCCCATTCACCTGCTTTCAATCTGATATTATATCGTAAAGTGTTCTTTATCACAAGAAAAAGTTACTAGGCAAACGGATCTTTTCGTGATATAATCCCTTGCGGTGATACTATGGACCGAAATAACATCGACAAAATCGCCCAGACCGGAGAGGACCGGATGCTCCTTGCCAAGGTCTGGGACAAAGTAAGCGCCGGAATCCGGCGGAATATCCCGGCCCACACCGGCTTCCTCTCTCCCCGGGAGCTGGAAATGGCAAGGCTCCTTCTGGGCGAGCCGGAGGGCCTGTACCGATTCGGCGGCTATCCGGAGGCCGAGCGGCGGATGCTCGTGTATCTGCCCGAGTACCTGGAGGAAAACGCTCTGATAGAGGAGGACTCCCCTGTTGTCTGCCTCCGGGCGGTGTATTATGAAGGGGATGCCCTGTCCCACCGGGATTTTCTTGGGGCGCTGATGGGCGCAGGCATCACCCGGGAGTGCGTGGGCGATATCTGCGTGGGCAAGGGAAGCTGTGATTTCTTTGTGACGGAGGAAATCGCATCTTATCTTTTGCAGAGCTTCGATTCTGCCGGACGCACCAGATTCCGGCTGTCCCGGATTCCGCTGAAAGACGCGCAGATTCCGGAGCCGGAAGTGAAGATCATTAAGGATACCCTGGCCTCCCTTCGGCTGGACGCTGTCATCAGCGCAGGCTTCCGGGTGGGCAGAAGCGCCGCGGCAGAATATGTGAACGCCGGACGGGCCTCCATCAACGGCCTGCCCTGTACCAAATGCGACAAAGCCGCTATCCAGGGGGACAAAATCTCCATCCGGGGGTTGGGTAAAATCCGGCTGGCCCAGGTGAACGGCCAGACCAAAAAAGGAAGAATCAGCGTAATCATTGAACGCTATGTATGAGGTGAACGAAATGACCATGCAGGAAACCATCGCCAGAATCAACGAGCTGGCGCGAAAGGCAAAGACCGAGGGTCTGACCCCCGAAGAACTGGCAGAGCGGGACAAGCTCCGCAGAGTGTATATCGATGCCTACAAGGCCAGCCTGACCGCCCAGCTGGACAACACCTACCTGGTGGACGAAAAGGGCAACAAGCGGAAGCTGGGCAAGAAGAACTAAGGCTTTCGCTTGACTTTTCAGAGGGGAAATGGTATATTAACCCTCACATGGAGAGTTGTCCGAGCGGTTTAAGGAGCCAGTCTTGAAAACTGGTGATTCCGAAAGGAACCTAGGGTTCGAATCCCTAACTCTCCGCCAAATAAGAACCATCATTAGTATACGAGAGTATGCCGATGATGGTTTTTTTGTTGATTATTTTGATATTCTGAAATACAATATTCATACGGACAAGCTGTAAGATAAACTTGAATTTGGCGAAAGGTTGATAATAATGCAACGAATTATTGATTTTGTTTCTGGTAAATTAACATATTCGGAGTTTGAAACAATGTTTACTGATGACCCATCCATTTGGGACCTTGCTCAATCTTTGTTAACCCCAGAAATTATGAACGACAAAGCCCATGCGTTTTGGTCAAAATCAAACCGCAGTCGTTTGGAGAGTAATAACTACTCTGTTCAGTATGCTTGCTTGTCTTTTGGATATGATGTTGTCGGTAGCGTTGTTACTCACAGAATGCTTGGCGAACTGGTTGCTTATCAATATCCTGACATTGTTCTCTGTGACCCCCCTGAGTTTTCAGTGGATGATTTGCGAGATAAACTTGGCATGGAGTATTTGGGTGGTACAGAGGTTGATTCCCTTATTGATGAGGTTTTGAGCAAAAAGTATGACGGTATTTCTACTAGCAAATTTGTTAATATGGCAAAACAAGAACTGCGAGCATTGTTCCATCTTGTGCCAAGAAAATACCCCCATTGGATACAAGAACCCGAATGGCCTATGGGAGAAAAATCTCCAATGGAATTCTGCTCTCAAAAACGAGAGGAAGAACGTACTTGCTTCATATTCCGAGATGTGGACACACAGGAAAGCAAGGTAGTGGAACAGTTCTACTAATTTCACAATACTTTTATCATTTAAGTAAAGTGTATGGTAATAAAAAAATACATAGGTTCAAAGGCTTATAACAGTTAAACAAATTCCAATTTGTCTAACTGTTTGGCGTTACGAATATCAGCATGATCGTTTTGAACCCCCTGTATCAAAATGAACCCCCTTGCGCGTAGGGGGTTCACACAGAATTGGCTCAACCGTTTTTTTGTATCCTAATAGCCGTCATTTGCCAAAAATCCCCACATCACATTCGGGGTGTGGGGATTTTTAACGAAGAGCTGGGATTCGAAAGGCCGACCCCGGCGCAGCCGGGGTAAAAAAGTGTCCGGGAGACACTTTTTTAGGCCGTGGGAGAATCCATCGCTTTCTGAACACACCCGGTATGGGTGTGGGCAGAAAGCGATCATTGTCGCAGACTCGGCGCATACACGCTATGGCGTGCATTTTTGAATCAAATCATTTGGAGATATTGCAAGATGTTTCGGAAGGGCCTTACTGTTTTTCAGTTCATCATTTTTGCCGTCATAGCCG
Source organism: Oscillospiraceae bacterium (assembly GCA_017506735.1). Lineage (GTDB taxonomy): Bacteria > Bacillota > Clostridia > Oscillospirales > Oscillospiraceae > Faecousia. Next base: position 20,529 of record JAFVMW010000046.1, read on the forward strand.
CGCTGTTGGTGGCGGTGCTGCTTGCCTCCATGGTCTGGAAAATATGGAGAGATCACAAGTACGAACCCTTTACAGAGGGAATGAAGTACGCCCGTTCCTCCACCGGCTTTGTTCCCCGGTACACAGCGGAGCTGGATGGGGATATCTACTATGTAAAGTACCCCGATTTCTTACAAACCACGGGGAATCTGGCTGTCAAGCCGGAACAGGATTCGGCGCTGGATTCTCTGCTGATCTGGCCCCAGCCCGGAGGCGGATTCAAATACAGCATGATTCTGAAGGATGGCAGCACAAGCTATCAGGTCTACATCAATCAAACCGGAGATACGGCGCTGTTTGAGGATTATCAGTGGCTGGTAGAGGAGCATAAGGCGGTCATCGGGCAGTATCTGGCAAAAGCGAACGCAATGTGGGATTTGTCTTAGAATTACAAAAAAGCAATACCGCTTCTTTGCGATATTCTGCAATAGATCGGAGGGATTACATGGGTTTTATGCAATCATACAAACGCCTGGATAAACTATGCAGAGAATGCTATGACAGTGATTCCGGCGTGAAATACTATATTGAGTATATGGATTCAATCCACGCTGGAAGCCGTTATGTACATACATGGCAGGATGACTACAAAAAACTCAAGCGCTACCGATTCATCCGGAACCAGATCTCCCATGATCCTGATTGCAATGAAGATAATCTGTGTGTTCCCGAAGATGCTGAATGGCTTGATGATTTTTATCAAAGAATCATTGATGGAACGGATCCCCTGACCCTGTACCGCAAAACCACCGGCAAAACCGCAGAAGCAAAAAAGTCTCGCTACGTTCCCTCTGCCCAAGCCTACCAGCAGGATATGCCGAAAACGCATGATGCTTCCCTTGCTTTCGATTGGAGTATTTCTGAACAATCAGAGCAAACACAGAAGCCCCACATCCAGAAGAAACGGTCCGCAACACCGCAGCGCAAAGAACTTGTTCCGTATCACTTCAAGTTTTCTGCACTGGACTGGATCGTTGCATTTTTTATATTGGTGTGTATTGCGCTCTTTCTCTTCGCTTTACTGACCAGATAAACAATCCTGCCCGGCAGTCACGCCGGGCAGGACATTTTCATATCTTGTTTATGCCAGTTCCTTTGCCAAAGCCTCGATCTGGGCGCGGCTGTCATCGGAGAGGGCGGAGAGGATCTTTACGTTGTTCTGGGCAAAGGTCAGATTTTTGCTGCCTTCCAGCATCTTCGCCATGATCTTGGCAGCCACAGGGGTCCAGGAGCCGTTCTCCATAAAGGCCACGGTACGGTTCTGGTAGCTGCGCTCGATGAGGTGATGGATGAATTCCTTCATGTAGGGGAACACATCGCCGTTGTAGGTGGTGGTGGCAAGAACCAGACGGTCGTAGCGGAAGGCATCCTCCACGGCTTCTGCCATATCGGTGCGGGCCAGGTCGTGGACAGTGACCTTCACGCCCTGTGCGGTCAGCTTCTCTTCCAGCAGCTCCACTGCCATTTTGGTGTTGCCGTAGACGGAGGTGAAAGCAATGACCACACCCTGGCTCTCGGGGCGGTAGGAGGACCAGATGTCGTACAGGTTGATATAGTAGCCCAGGTTCTCGGTGAGGACGGGGCCATGGAGGGGGCAGATGATGGCGATGTCCAGTCCGGCGGCCTTCTTCAGCAGGGCCTGAACCTGGGCGCCGTACTTGCCAACGATGCCGATATAATAGCGCCGGGCTTCGCAGGCCCACTCCTCCTCCGCATCCAGGGCGCCAAACTTGCCGAAGCCGTCAGCGGAGAAGAGAACCTTGTCGTATGCGTCATAGGTCACGATGACCTCGGGCCAGTGAACCATGGGGGCGGTGACAAAGGTCAGAACGTGCTTGCCAAGGCTCAGGGTACTGCCCTCGCCAACCACGATCCGGCGGTCAGCGTAGTCATTGCCGAAAAAGTTCTTCATCATCACAAAGGCCTTGGCGGAAGCCACAACGGTGGCCTCGGGGTAGGCATTCAGGAAGATGTCAATGCCGGCGGAATGGTCGGGCTCCATGTGCTGGACGATCAGATAGTCAGGCTTCCGGCCCTCCAGAACGGCTTCCAGATTGCCCAGCCACTCCTGAATGAAATTGCCGTCCACGGTATCCATGACAGCGATCTTCTCGTCCAGAATGGCGTAGGAATTATAGGCCATGCCGTTGGGAACCACATACTGGCCCTCGAACAGATCCACCTGGTGGTCATTGACTCCGATGTATTTGATGTCATTGGTAATTTTCATAATCTATTGCTCCTTGTCGGTTTTTTTGATATTATATTAGCAGGCATATTTTGTAAATACAGTGACTTTATCACAGTTGGCGGTTTCGTTCCGGGATATAATAAAGTCACAAAGCAACCATTCTGATTTCCATATTTTTCGGGAGGTATTGTTATTATGAAAATGGAAGTTCTTTATGCCGTTCTCCTGCCCTTTCTGGGTACCACACTGGGCTCTGCCATGGTTTTCTTTATGGGTGGAAGCATGAACCGGAAGCTCCAGCGGAGTCTGACGGGCTTCGCCGCCGGTGTGATGGTGGCGGCTTCTGTATGGAGTCTGATCATCCCTGCCATGGACCAGTCCGCCCACCTGGGAAAGCTGGCGTTTCTGCCTGCCTTCATTGGCGTGTGGGCCGGCTTCGGCTTCCTGCTGCTGCTGGATCATCTGATCCCCCATCTCCACCTGAACAGTGACTGCCCCGAGGGTCAAAACTGCAATCTGGGCAAGTCCACCATGATGGTGCTGGCTGTGGCCCTGCACAATCTGCCGGAGGGCATGGCTGTGGGCGTGGTGGCGGCAGGCTGGCTGTCCGGTAACGAATCCATCTCCGCGGCCACGGCCCTGGCACTGTCTCTTGGCATTGCGTTGCAGAATCTGCCGGAGGGTGCCATCATCTCCATGCCGCTGAAGTCAGGCGGAATGTCCTCCGGCCGGGCCTTTGGCTACGGTGTGGCCTCCGGCATTATTGAGCCCATCGGCGCGGTGCTGACGATTCTGCTGGCTTCCTTTGTGGTTCCGGTGCTGCCCTATCTGCTGGCCTTTGCCGCAGGCGCCATGCTGTACGTGGTGGTGGAGGAGCTGATCCCGGAAATGTCCGAGGGTGAGCACTCCAACATCGGTACGATTTTCTTTGCCCTGGGCTTCACCCTGATGATGATGCTGGATGTGGCCCTTGGCTAAGCAAAACAGAATACCCTCAGCCCTGAAGATTCTTCAGGGCTTTTCTGTTTTCAATGATGACCGTACCCCGGGTCAGGCGAACCATACCCTCGCTCTGGAAGTAGCGGAGCATCCGGGTGACCACCTCCCGGGCGGTGCCCATATGGTTGGCGATTTTCTCATGGGTGATCTTCAGCGCGTTGGTACCCTCCAGGTTGGATTCCTCCAGAAGGAAGGCCGCCAGGCGCTTGTCAAAGCTCTTCCACATGATCTGCTCCATGAGCCACATCACATCGGAAAAGTGGTTGGTGATCAGATTATGGGAATAGTTTGACACGGGCAGGGATTCATCCATGAGATTCTGGTACAGGCATGCAGGAATCACCCACAGGGTGGTGTCCTTCTCCGCTTCGATAAAAATGTCAAACTGCATATTGGGCATGACACAGGAAGCGGAAAACAGACAGATATCCATTTCAAAGAACCGGCAGATGGTGACCTCCCGGCCTTCCTCCGACAGAATATAGGCCCGGAGCTGACCGCTCTTCACAAGAAGCATACCCAGGCATTCCGGGCTGCCGTCATGCAGCACGGTTCCTGCTTTAACGGTTCTCAGATCTGTGACGGACAAAATCCGTTCCTGCTGTTCCGGGTTCAGTTTGTCCCATATTGGAAAGTAGTTTGCGAAATCCATTATTTCTCTCCCTCCTTATCTCCTTTAACTATAATCAATCCGCCGGAAGATGTCAAACAAATTTCCTCCATTTTCCAACTGTGAGAAAGTCACAGAAAGCGCGTGTATATTATGCTATCATCAAGACAACCTAAACACAAATCAATGATATGGAGGAATTCAATATGAAATATGTTTGCGACGTTTGCGGCTGGGAATATGACGAGGCGCTGGGCTATCCCGAAGGCGGTATCGCCCCCGGTACGAAGTGGGAGGATGTGCCCGAGGATTTTGAGTGCCCCCTGTGCATGGTGGGCAAGGATCAGTTCTCCCAGGACTGAATCCCGGAAGGAATTGGGAAGGAGGGATCAGCATGATCGAAATGAATCAGGAATTGTTTCACAGCGCAATCCAGCAGCCCGGCAAGCCGGTGCTGGTGGAGTTCTGGGCTCCCTGGTGCGTCTACTGCCGGAGAATCGGGCCGGCGATGAAGAAGATATCCGAACAGTATGCAGGCATTCTGACTGTAGGCCAGGTGAACATCGATGATGTGCCGGCGCTGGCAGAGGCGGAACGGATCGAAGTGATCCCCACCCTGGTGCTGTACCGGGACGGCCAGGCCCTGGGGTCCATCGTGGCCCCGGAATCCAAAGCCCGGATCGAGGAATTCATCCGGGAGCATCTGAATCAGTAAGGAGGACGTCATGGAGCGGATTTATGATATGATCATCATCGGCGGCGGCCCCGGCGGATATACGGCTGCCCTGTATGCCGCCCGGTCCGGTCTGGATGTTGTGGTGCTGGAAAAGCTTTCCGCCGGAGGGCAGATGGCGCTGACCACCCAGGTAGACAATTATCCCGGTTTCCCACAGGGTGTGGATGGATTCCAGCTGGCACTGGCCATGCAGGAGGGTGCGGAGCGGTTCGGCGCTGTTACCGAGTACGCAGAAGTCCTTTCCTGCGACCTGTCCAAAGATGTGAAGGTTCTGGAAACCAGCGAAGGCACCTTCCGGGGAAGAACCATAGTCATCTCCACCGGCGCTTCTCCCCGTCCTCTGGGGCTTCCGGGAGAAGAGGAACTGGTGGGCCGGGGGCTTCACTACTGCGCCGCCTGCGACGGAATGTTCTATAAGGGCAAAACCGTCGTTGTGGTGGGCGGCGGCAACTCTGCCGCGGCGGATGCCATGGCCCTGTCCCGGATCGCCAAAAAGGTGATTCTGGTCCACCGCCGGGATACCCTCCGGGCCACCCAGGTGTACCACAAGCCCCTGATGGAGGCAGAGAATGTGGAATTCCTGTGGAACAGTCAGGTGACGGAGCTTCACAGAGAGAACCGGCTCACGGGAATTGCTGTGGAGGATCTGGTGTCCGGAGAAATCCGGGAAGTGGAATGTGACGGAGTATTCGTCAGCATCGGCAGACAGCCTGCCTCTTCCCTCTTTGCCGGTCAGCTTGAGATGGATGATTCCGGCTACATTGTGGCAGGCGAATCCGGAAAGACCAATATCCCCGGAGTTTACGCTGTGGGTGATGTACGAACCAAGGCATTGCGGCAGATCATCACGGCGGCATCGGATGGTGCCAACGCCGCCCATGAGGCGGAAGGGTATCTTGCTTCCCTCCACCAATAAAAAATCACGGCGCAGTCCCAATTGTGGGGACTGCGCCAAAAATATTACATTCTGTCCTTCAGCCGGAACAGAAGCCGGATGAGGGAATACTGTTTGCCGTGGATCAGCGTCACAAGCAGCTTATGGAGCCTGGGCAGGCCTGACATATAGGGGTTCTTGCGGTAATCCGGGAAGTTTGCGTCCATATAGCTCCGGAACTGGGCCAGGAGGGGATGCTTCGGGTCCGCTCTTGCCACGCGGACGGTGGCGGCCAGCAGCACATGGTCAATGGCCAGGCGCTCCAGCTCCTTGCGGTAGCGCTCCAGCATTCCGTTCTCCCGGAACCAGGTCAGCAGGTCCTCAAAGGCATCCAGAATCTCCCGGTTCCGATCCAGATTGGCACTGTGCATAATGGAACCCTGGCGCTGGAGATAGCGGTAAATGGGCTGGCGCAGGGTGACAATGGACTCTGCCAGCGCGAACAGCTTCATGCTGGTACGGATGTCCTCGTACCAGGCCTTTTCCGGGAACCGGATGCCGGAACGGAGGAACAGCTCCCGTTTCCAGATCCGGGCGCCTGCCACAGGCAGGGACAGCAGGAATTCGGGCCGTTCCTTCAGTGTGAACACCCCGTCCACCAGAATGGAGGTGGCCAGATGGGATTCTCTCCCCTGCTCGTCATGGGCGGTATAGGGGAAGGAATAAACATCGGCGTGGGTTTCATCGATGGCTTTGCGCAGAACAGACAGGGCATCGGGGGTCAGAGTATCGTCACTGTCCACGAAGAACAGGTACTCCCCTTCCGCCGCGGCGATGCCGGTATTCCGGGCACCGCCCAGGCCCTTGTTTTCCTGGTGGATCACCTGGATCAGGCCGGGGTATTTCGCGCCGTATTCATCGCAGATGCCGGGGCAGATGCCGTCAGTGGCACCGTCGTCCACCAGAATGATCTGGCAGTCGGTGCAGTCATTGGCAAGGACAGAATCAATGGAGCCCCGGAGGTACTGGGCCACATTATAGACGGGAATGATGATGCTCAGTTTCATTTGGTCACAGTCTCCTTCTCATAGACCTTCAGCTTCACCAGATAGTACACCGCTGCCAGGGCTGCGGCCAGGTAGATGGCGGCGCTGGGACGGCGGAGGACACCGGCGGTGCAGTAGATGTGGGGCGCGGACAGCAGGAATGCAATGCCCCAGGCCGCGGCGTCCCAGGTGAAATACTTCCGGATGTCCTTGAACAGGGCCCACAGAATCAGCCATACAAAGTAAGCCAGGAACAGCAGCATGGCGGCAAGACCTGCCACACCGTAGAGGTAGTAGATGCCGTGGAGGTCATTTTCCACATCATAGATGTTATTGTTTACAGTAAAGCGGCTCAGCTCCAGACCGAAGAGCCGGGCGGAGAAGGGAGAGTCGTCCATGAGCATCTGGGCGAATTTCAGCTTCTTGGGCCGGAGCATGGTAAGCTGGTAAATATCAGAGGTATAGTTGAACATTTCCATAGTCCGCTCCAGGCCGAAAATCTCCACGAAGTCCGGGATGTAAAACTCATAGATCCAGGTCAGCTTTTCGATCTTCTGGGCCATCAGCTCCTCCTGGGTGGGAGGCTCGGTGGTTTCTGCTTCCACAGGGGGCTGGGTTTCCTTCATGGACTGGTCAATCCCCTCCTGCCGGTCCACCTGGACGGACTCGTACTGATTCTGGTGGGTGACCATGGGCGATACGGGAATCAGACCGACGAATACGATGGCAATCAGGAAGAAGGCGATGGCACGCTTCCAGTCACGCCAGTTGATAAAGATCAGAGAAATGCCCAGACCCAGGGTGGTGATCACCAGGCCCAGATATGCAAGACGGGTGCTGAGGAAGAACATGGCAGTGACGGAGCCGGCCAGGGTCAGCCAGAAGGCAGGGTGCTTCATGCCCCATTTCTTCAAAGTCAGGGCAATGGCCACGGGAGCCAGCATGCACAGGTTGTTGCTCTGGGAGTTGGTGTTGTTGAACCAGCCGATGTAGCCGCTGCCGTCCTTATAGGTATGGGGCTCGGTGCCGGTGAGGATGGCCAGAATCTGAACCAGGAACACCAGCCACAGGCAGGTGGCAACGCCCCATTTCATGGCATCGTAGCACTTGTGGTTTTCCTTCATGAAGCAGATCAGACACACCGTCAGCAGGGGCATCTGAACCACCCGGACGAAGTTGGTCAGATCGGTCATCAGACTGGATACGCCGTAATCGAAGATGGCCCACAGGTGGCCTGCAAAGAGGGCACCCAGCACGCCGGCGGTGATCCACCAGATTTTTTTGTTCCCGGATGCCAGGAAGCCTGCCAGCAGGACAACTGCCAGCACGCCAAGCCGCAGGGCCAGGGTCAGCAGATTGCTCATACCCAGCCTGCCCATCCAGAAGGACAGCACATCCATGGGAATCTGCAGGGCAAACAAACAGAAGGTCAGCAGGGGCAGCCAGGAGATCAGTTTTTCTCTCAAATCAGCTTTCATGTGGAGCTTCCTTTCTTTGCAGGTTTGGCTTCGGTGATCACATAGACCGCCGCCAGAATCACAGCAAGATAGAATGTGGTATTGGGCCGGCGAAGAACACCGGCAGTGAAGATGGCATGGGCCATGCCGCAGATCAGGGCAATGCCGTAGCCAGCGTTTTCCAGGGTGAAGTATCGGCGGAAGTCCAGAATCAACACTCGGGCAATCCGCAGGAAAAAGAACAGGAAAAAGCCCACCATCAGGGCAAGTCCTGTATAGCCGCAGAGGTAATAGATGCCGTGGAAATCGTTTTCCACATCATATACTTCCCCGTTGTGGGTCATCTGGGTCAGCTCCAGGCCGAAAAACCGGCAATCGGGCATATCCTCCAACAGCATCCGGCAGTAGCTCAGCTTCTGGAGCCGGGTGTTGCTCAGATTGCTTACCGCTGTGGAATAATTGTAGCGGCGGGCAGTCCGTTCCAGGCCGAACCGGCCGGTGACGCCGGGGAGGTATTTTTCGTAGGCCGAGGCAAGGGAGGCGATGGTCCGTTCTTCCCCGGTCAGACCAGCTTCGGCAGCGGCGGCATCATCCGCGGCCACAAGGGTGAGAATATCCTCCTGCTTCAGCCCTGCATTGATGTTCACCAGCTCCGTATTCTTCACCATGGGCGAAACCGGGATGAGAATCAGCGCCAGGATCACAAACAGAGCCATCACCGCCGCGGCAGGGATGGAATTGGCCCTCTGGGTTATCCGGAGAATCACAAAGGTCAGACCAAAGGCGCAGGCGGTGCCAAGCAGCGCAGCATAGGCAAGCCGGGTAGCGAAAAGCCAGAGCATTCCGAAGCCTGTCAGACAGATGAGGGCTGTCCAGCCGGGATGGAGGTTCTTCCGCTCCATCCACCAGGCCATGGCCACGGGAATGACAATGGAAAGGATGGCACTCTGGGCGCTGGGCAGATAAAACCAGCCCAGCAGGCCAATGCCCTTGTTCGCGTAGGTATGGGGATCGGTGCCGGTGATCCGGCTCAGAACCGCCACCCCGAGAATCAGAAGCAGGCTCAGAGAAAAGCCCCGGCGGATCTGGGAGAGTCCCTGTCCGGTCTGCCGGAGCAGGGTGATGAACACCAGGGTTGTCAGGGGGAGCTGATAGATGCGGATCAGGTTGGCCAGATCCCCCACAGGGCTTAAATAGCCATAGCCCAGAATCACCTCAACATGGCACAGGGCGTGGATGCCAAGCACCGCCGCCATAAGATAATAGCTGCCCTTGCGGTCGCTCAGCAGAAAGCCCAGGCCCACCATAAACGCCAGCATCAGCATTCTCAGCCCCAGCGTCAGGGTATTGGGCAGCCCCAGGTGATCCATCCAGTAGGACAGAACATCCAGGCTCGGCTGCAGAGCAAACAGGAACAGGATCACCCGGGGCAGGTGGGGCTCCAGTCCCTGTCTGATTTTATCGAACGTCATATAGAACCTCCAAAATGGGCACAGTTCACCAATTTACGTTTATTCTAATACATCTGCTGTCCGATGTCAAACAAAAGCCGATGCTCCCAGTGTTTTCCGGCGAAGAGCGTTTTTTTCAGGGAGATCATTGCAACAGGCGAAGGCCTGTGCTATACTGAAGGCAATTCCATCCAATGTTAGAAAAGGTGATTTTCATGAATTTATCAGAGAAGCGTCTGTTTTCCAACCAGGCGCTGATCCGTCTGATTATTCCCCTGGTCATTGAGCAGGGTCTGACCATACTGGTGGGTATGTGCGACAGTATGATGGTGTCATCTGCCGGTGAGGCGGCGATTTCCGGCGTATCCCTGGTGGATATGATCAACGCCATTGTGCTGACCCTGTTTGCTGCCCTGGCCACCGGCGGCGCTGTGGTGACCAGCCAGTTCCTGGGCGCGAAGGATCAGGAAAAGGCCCGGCAGAGTGCCGGACAGCTGGTGCTGATGGCGCTGGTGCTGGGCGTTGCGGCCATGGCCCTGTGTCTTCTATTCGCCCGTCCTGTGATGAAGCTGTTTTTCGGCTCCATCTCTGAGGATGTGATGGCGGCTGGTCTTCTATATCTGCGGATCACAGCGCTGAGCTTCCCCTTCATTGCCCTGTACAATGCCGGAGCGGCGATTTTCCGGAGTCTAGGCAACAGCAAGGTGTCCATGAAGGTCAGTATGCTGATGAATGTCATCAACGTGACCGGCAATGCCATCTGCGTACTGGGCCTTCGGATGGGCGTGGCTGGCGTGGCCATTCCCACACTGATTTCCCGGGCTGTGGCAGCCGGGCTGATTCTGAAGCTGGCTGCCCGGAAGGAGCAGGTGCTGTATGTGGACCGGGACAGCGTGCTAAAGGTGAAAATAGGTATGATGGGCAGCATTCTGCGCATCGGCATCCCCTCTGCCTGCGAGAATACCTTCTTTGCTCTGGGCCGGACGGTGGTGGTCAGCATGATCGCCATTTTCGGAACGGTTCAAACCTCCGCCAACGCGGTGGCCAATACCCTGGATTCGCTGGGCATTATCATCGGTCAGGCCATGGGCCTTGCCATGATCACGGTGGTTGGTCAGTGCATCGGCGCATCCGACACAAAGCAGGCCGAATACTACATCAAAAAGCTCCTTGCGTGGTGCTATCTGCTCCAGGGTGCCACCAACATTCTGATCATGGTGTTCTGCCGAACCCTCATTGGCTTCTACAGCTCCCTGTCCCCGGAAACGGAGCAGCTTGCCTGGCAGCTGGTGATGCTGCACAGCTTCTTCGCCGTGTTCATGTGGCCCATTTCCTTTGTGCTGCCCAACGCGCTCCGGGCGGCCAGCGACGCCAAGTTTACCATGTGGGTGGCCATCAGCTCCATGATCCTCATGCGCATCGGCCTGAGCTGGGTGCTGTGCGTCCAGTTCCAGCTGGGGGCTCTGGGCGTGTGGATTGCCATGATCATGGACTGGGTCATGCGCATCTCCTTCTATGTGCCCCGGGCAATCAGAGGAAAATGGAAAACCAAGTACAAAGCTGCATAATTATTCAGACTGCCGCAAATTTTGCGGCAGCTTTTTTGCCCATTTGAGGGTTTTTGCCTATAGAAAAACCCTCAGCGCAACCGTTTGTCATGGATGAATAAACGGTTGCGCTCTTGCTATGGTCAATATGACAAAAACCCTCCGGGAATATTTGTATGATATGGAAGAAATTCCTTCATTTCTAAAAAAAGGATTGCCCAGCGCAACCGGTTGTGTTTTAATAGTGGATAAGTATGAGCGGAATGCGGAGCCGCTCTGCGAAAACGAAAACAAATTGGAGGAAACAACATGAAAAAGCTGATCAGTCTGATTCTGGCAGCGGCCATGCTGGTATGCCTCATTCCTGCGAACGCATTCGCAGCGGATGATTTCTACAGCGTTGCCGGTGTCGGCGCTCTGTGCGGAAGCGAGTGGAATCCCGCCGACGCAAACAATCAGATGACCCTGAACGAGGACGGCCTGTACGCAAAGACCTACACCAACGTCCCTGCAGGCAAGTATGAGTTCAAGGTTACCAATGGCTCCTGGGACAAGAACTGGGGCGACAATGGCAACAACTACGTTCTCGAGCTGGAAAATGAGTCCAATGTGACCATTCTCTTTGACGCCGAGGCTGAGGTTATCACCGTCGAAGTCGTCGCCCTGGCCTACTACTCTGTGGCCGGCACCGAGGACCTGTGCGGCAGCGGCTGGAATCCCGGCGATCCTGCCAACCGGATGGCACTGAATGCCGAGGGTCTGTACGAGATCACCTACGAGAGCGTTGCCGCAGGTCACCATGAGTTCAAGGTCACCAACGGCACCTGGGATCAGAACTGGGGCATGGAAGGCAACAACTATGTTCTGGAGCTGGCAAATGAGTCCAATGTGACTATCATCTTCAACCCCGAGACCACCGAGATCATCGTGGAGACCGTTGCGGTTGCGCCCTACTATGTGGCAGGCACCGGCGATCTGTGCGGCGTGGACTGGAATCCCGGCTTCGAGGGCAACAAGATGAAGCTGAACGCCGACGGTCTGTACTACAAGCTGTTCAAGGATGTTCCCGCAGGCAAGCACGAGTTCAAGGTCACCAACGGCACCTGGGATCAGAGCTGGGGCGATGAGGGCAACAACTTCGTGCTGGAAACCACCGAGGCCCACAACATCACCATCTTCTTCAACCCCGAAACCACCGAAATCACCTACGAGCTGAGCGAGGCCACCCCCGAGGGTCCCGTGGAGCCCGTGGAGTATGACATCACCATCAACGTCCACTACTTCCGCGAGGACGGCGATTACGGCAACTGGGAAGTCCATATGTGGAACGGCGTGGAGTCCCTGTCCTCCACCCGGAAGTTCGCTGAGGAGACCGTGGAGTTCGAGGACAAGCAGTGGAAGGTCGCTACCTACTACGCTGACGCCTCCGACACCTGGGTTGGCTTCATCATCAAGACCCCCGAATGGACCAAGGACCCCGACGGCGACCGTCACATCGACATCTCTGACGTTACCGGCGGTGTGGTCAATGTTTACGCAGTCTCCGGCTCCGCACTGGAAGACTTTGTGACCGACAAGACCCAGGCTACCCTGGGCGCAAAGGTCACCGCTGCTGTCTATGATTACAAGACCAGCACCATCACCGTTACCACCTCCTTCCCCATTGAGGAGCTGACTCTGGACACCTTCCAGCTGGAAGGCCCCGATGGCGCTATGACCATTTCCGCAGTGGAAGCCATCGATGAGCTGAACTACAAGGTCACCTACGAGGGCATCATCGACGAGATGAATGTGTACACCCTGTACTACAACGAGGTTCCCTGTGTTGTGACCATCCCCAACACCTACTCCACCGAGGAGTTCGAGGCTGAGTACACCTACACCGGCGACGATCTGGGTGCAACCTGGACCAAGGACGCCACCACCTTCCGCCTGTGGGCTCCCACCGCTGCCGCTGTTTCCGTGAACCTGTATGACGCAGGCAACGACGGCAACAAGCTGGACACCATCGAGATGACCAAGGATGTCAACGGCACCTGGATCGTCACCGTGGAAGGCGACCTGAACGGCACCTACTACACCTACTCCGTCACCCGTAAGGGTGAGACTGTGGAGGCTGTTGATCCCTACGCCCGTACCACCGGCGTCAACGGCAACCGCGCCATGGTCATCGACCTGGATTCCACCGACCCCGAGGGCTGGGCTGAGGATGACTACGTCACTGTGGACAACTACACTGACGCTGTGATCTGGGAGCTGCACGTCCGTGACTTCTCCATCGACGCCACCTCCGGCATGGTCAACAAGGGCAAGTACCTGGCCTTCACCGAGAACGGCACCACCGTTCCCGGCACCGACATTTCCACCGGCGTTGACTACATGGTCGACCTGGGCGTGAACTATGTCCACCTGCTGCCTGTCTACGACATCAACTCCGTGGATGAGACCACCGGCGGCTACAACTGGGGCTACGATCCCAAGAACTACAACGTTCCTGAGGGCTCCTACTCCACCGATCCCTACAACGGCGCTGTCCGCGTCAACGAGTTCAAGCAGATGGTTCAATCCCTGCACGACAACGGCATCGGCGTCATCATGGACGTTGTTTACAACCACGTTGCTGACGCAGGTCAGTTCTGCTTCAACCAGATCGTTCCCGGCTACTTCTCCCGTATCCATGACGACGGCTCCTACCAGTCCAACTCCGGCTGCGGCAACGACACCGCTTCCGAGCGTGCCATGGTCCGCAAGTACATCGTGGATTCCGTGCTGTACTGGTGCGAGGAATACCACATTGACGGCTTCCGCTGGGACCTGGTTGGTCTGATCGACTATGAGACCATCAACGCCGTCATGGAGGCTGTCCATGAGGTCAACCCCGAGATCATCTTCTACGGCGAGGGCTGGGAGATGTGCACCTGGACCACCAAGGAAGGCTATGTGGACAAGATGACCATTCAGAACAACGACGAAATGGTCAACACCGAGGCAGGCGTCTTCGCCTTCTTCAACGACACCATCCGTAACGTCATCCACGGCGGCGTCTTCACCGCCACCGACAAGGGCTTCGTTTCCGGCATTACCAACGGCTCCGTGAAGGAAACTGTTGAGGATGCCTACATGGCCAACTCCGTCTGGGGTTCCAAGAACTGGCGTGTTGACACCCCCCTGCAGACCATCAACTACGCTTCCTGCCATGACAACTACACCCTGTTCGACAACTTCACCGTTGATGTGGTTGACATGATGGGCGAGACTCTGTCTCCCGAGACCGCAGCTGCCGCTGCTGAGCTGGCCGCCGACTTCAACAACCTGGCTGCCGCTTACTACATCACCGCCCAGGGCGTTCCCTTCATCCACGCCGGTGAGGAAATGCTCCGCTCCAAGCCCTCTGTAGACGCAGAGAACAACTTCGTCTTCGACCACAACTCCTACTCCTCCGGTGACGATGTCAACTCCTTCAAGTGGGGCCAGCTGGCAAACGATATGAATGCCGCTTCCTTCAACTACTACAAGGGTCTGATCGCCTTCCGTAAGGCACATCCTGCTCTGCGGATCACCACCAAGGACGAAATCTGGGAGTCCATGGAAGTCCTCGCCACCGGTGAGGTGGATGTGATGGCATTCCACAACAAGGGCGGCAACGGTGAGGATGTTGAGATCGTCAGCATCTTCAACGCTGGCACCGATGTGGCAACCGTCATGCTGCCTGCCGGCGAGTGGAACATCTACGTCAACAAGGACCAGGCTGGTACCGAGATTCTGGGCACCGTCAAGAGCACTGTTGATGTGGAAGGCACCTCCGCCATGATTCTGGTGAAGGTCGTCAGCGACACCGAGAACCCCTTCACCGACGTTTCCGAGGATGCCTACAGCTACGATGCCATCATCTGGGCTGTGGACAACGAAATCACCGTGGGTATGGGCAACAACACCTTCGTTCCCAACGGCACCTGCACTAGAGCCCAGATCGTCACCTTCCTGTGGCGTGTGGCCGGATGCCCCGTTGTGGAGGCCGAGAATCCCTTCACCGATGTGTCCGAGAACGACTGGTTCTACAACGCTGTCCTGTGGGCAATTGAGGAAGGCGTCACTGTTGGCATGACCGACACTACCTTCGTCCCCAACGACACCTGCACCAGAGCCCAGGCCGTCACCTTCCTGTACCGCTACAACGACTGCCCCGAGGTTCCCGACGCATCCTTCGGCGATGTGGACCCCAACGCCTACTACGCACCCGCAGTCACCTGGGCCATCGTCAACGAGATCACCTTCGGCAACGGCCCCACCACCTTCGGTCCCAACGACTTCTGCACCAGAGAGCAGATCGTCTCCTTCCTGTACCGGATGGAAAACTGATTCTCCCTTCTCCCCTGCTGCCGCCCTCCGGGGCGGCAGCTTTTTTTGCGTTCTTCGTCATTTTCATCTATACATATTCTTCTAATTATGGTATACTTGTTGAAAAGAACGAAACGAGGTGTTGTTATGGAACAGTATACCATTACCTTCCTTCCGGAATACAAAACCGTCACGGCCCAGTCGGGGGAAACACTGCTGCAGGTTCAGATCCGGGCCGGCCTCCATCCCGATGCCCCCTGCGGCGGCAAGGGCACCTGCGGCAAATGCACCGTTCTGGTGGACGGACAGCAGGTGCTGGCCTGTCAGACCATGGTTGACCGGGATATGACCGTCACCCTGCCCGAGACTGGAGAGAACCGGATTCTTACCGGCGGTCTGGCGACCCAATGCCAGCCCGACGGCGCAAACCGGTATGCCCTGGCCTTTGATATCGGAACCACTACGGTGGTGTGCTACCTGCTGGACGGCATTTCCGGCTGCCTGCTGGCCCAGGCCAGCACTATGAATCCCCAGGCTCAGTTTGGCGCGGATGTGATTTCCCGAATCCAGGAGGTGCTGACCACCCACACCGACGCTCTGAAGATCAGCATCCGGAAAACCCTTGCAGAGCTTTGCGGTCAGGTATGCAGCCAGGCAGGCATTGCGCCTGCGGATGTGGGAACCGCCGCCGTTGTGGGCAACACCGCCATGCACCATCTGCTTCTGGGCATTGATCCCAGTCCACTGGTGACGCCGCCCTATATGCCCGGGGTGTTTGAGGCCCTGGAGCTGGAGGACAGGGAGCTGCTCCCCATCGGCGGAAGCGTCCGGCTGCTGCCCAACATCGCAGGCTTTGTGGGCGGCGATACGGTGGGCTGCATGGCTGCCCTGCGGTTTGACAGACTGGAGGAGCTGTCCCTGCTCATCGACATCGGAACCAACGGCGAAATGGTGCTGGGCGACAAAAACCGGCGGATCGCATGCTCCACTGCCGCAGGCCCTGCCTTTGAGGGCGCGAAAATCTCCTGCGGTATGCGGGGAGCGGCAGGCGCCGTGGATCATGTGTGGCTGGAGGACGGTCAGGTGCGGTGGCACGTGATTGGAGAAGATACGGCCGTTGGCCTCTGCGGCTCGGGACTGCTGGATCTGGTGGCTGTACTGCTGGAGCTTGGCATTGTGGACGAATCCGGACGGCTGGAAGAGAAGGTCTACAAGCTCGGGGACACGGAGGTGACTCTGACCCAGAAGGACATCCGGGAGGTACAGCTTGCAAAGGCCGCCATCCGGGCAGGCATTGAGCTGCTGTCGGAGCAGCTTGGAACAACGCTGGAGCAGATCCAAAAGGTATATCTGGCCGGTGCCTTCGGCAACTATCTGGACCCGGCATCTGCCTGCCGGATCGGCATGATTCCTCCTGTGCTGGAGGAACGAATTCATCCCATCGGCAACGCCGCTGGAGAGGGTTCCAAGCTCTCTGCCCTGAGCGGTGAAGAATTTGAATACGCCCGGCATCTTGCAGGGGGAACGGAATTCCTGGAGCTTGCCAGTCTGCCGGAATTCCAGGACTGCTTCGTGGATGCCCTGGAATTTGAGGAGGATGCGTAATGACCTACGAAAAAATGTCAGAGTTTGCAAAGGAAGCCGGCTTTAGCGCCTGGGCGCCGCTGGATGTGTCTACCATTCAGCTGAAGCAGGAGGTCCGGGATATGTGCGCCGTCAACACCTGCGGCATGTATGGCAAGCGCTGGAGCTGCCCCCCCGGCTGCGGCACGCTGGAAGAGTGCGGCGAACAGCTGAAAGGAAAGACCGCAGGCATTCTGGTGCAGACCATCGGCGACATCGAGGACAGCTTCGACTTTGAAGCAATGATGGAAATTGAGCAGGCCCACAAGGAGCATTTCTACGCCATGCAGGCCGCCTTTGCCGATGCCGGGATTTCTGTGATAGCATTGGGCGCAGGCTGCTGCACCGTGTGCGCCAAGTGTACTTACCCCGACGAACCCTGCCGGTTCCCGGCCAAACGGCTGTCCTCCATGGAGGCCTACGGCATGGTGGTCAACGAGGTCTGCAAGGCCAACGGCCTGGCCTACAACTACGGCCCGGAGAAGATGGCCTATACCAGCTGTTTTCTGTTGTAAAACATAATAAATCAGCCCCTTTCGGAGTCCTGAGGAATTCCGAAAGGGGCTTTCCTATTCTTAAGATCACAGTCCGTTTCCACGGAGCTCGATGATCTGATCCCGGAGGAGGGCGGCGTACTCGTATTCCATCATACGGGCGGCTTCCTTCATCTGCTTTTCCAGGCGCTGGATCTCCTTTTCCTTTTCTGCCTTGGTCATCTTCACGCCGGACTTGCCCTTGCGCTCCGCGGTGGGAGAGGAAATTTCGATCAGATCCCGGACGGACTTGATGACGGTCTTGGGGACGATGCCATTGGCTTCGTTATAGGCCTGCTGGATCTCCCGGCGGCGGGCGGTTTCCGTGATGGCGGCATCCATGGAGGGCGTCATTTTGTCTGCGTACATGATAACCTTGCCCTCCGCGTTTCGGGCCGCACGGCCGATGGTCTGGATCAGACTGGTCTGGCTTCGCAGGAAGCCTTCCTTGTCCGCGTCCAGAATGGCAACCAGGCTGACCTCCGGCAGGTCAAGGCCTTCCCGGAGCAGGTTGATGCCCACCAGCACATCGAATTTCGCCATCCGCAGATCCCGGATGATCTCCATACGCTCCATGGCGGCTACCTCCGAGTGCATATACCGGACCCGGATGCCTGCCTTGGTCAGATAGGTGGTCAGATCCTCTGCCATTTTCTTGGTCAGGGTTGTGACCAGAACACGCTCATTTTTAGCAGTACGGGCGTTGATCTCGCCGATCAGATCGTCGATCTGTCCATCAATGGGACGAACCTCCACAATGGGGTCCAGAAGGCCCGTGGGGCGGATCACCTGCTCCACAATCTGGCCGGAGCGGGTGGTTTCATATTCTGCCGGTGTTGCGGAAACATAGATGACCTGACCAACCTTTTCGTCAAATTCCTGGAAATTCAGAGGCCTGTTGTCGTAGGCCGAGGGCAAACGGAAGCCATAATTCACCAGAGCGTCCTTCCGGCTCCGGTCACCGGCGTACATGGCACGGACCTGGGGCAGCGTCACATGGCTCTCGTCAATGAACAGGAGGAAATCCTCCGGGAAGTAATCCAGAAGGGTTGTGGGGGGCGTGCCCGGTTCCCGGCCCTGGATCACCCGGGAATAGTTCTCGATGCCGTTGCAGAAGCCGATCTCCAGCATCATTTCCAGGTCGTAGGCCGTCCGCTGGGCGATGCGCTGGGCTTCGATGAGCTTGTCCTCTGCCCGGAATTTGGCCACCTGCTCCACCATTTCCGCGTTGATGGCCTCCATGGCACGTTCCATCTTGTCCCGGGTTGTGACGTAGTGGCTGGCAGGATAGATGGCAACGTGCTCCACATACCGCTCTGCCATGCCGGTGACCACGTTGATTTCCGCGATCCGGTCGATCTCGTCCCCGAAGAACTCCACCCGGATGGCTTTGCCGGAGTAATAGGCCGGGAAAATCTCCAGGGTATCTCCCCGGACACGGAACTTGTTCCGGGAGAAATCAATGTCGTTGCGCTCGTAGCGGATCTCCGTCAGCTTTTTCAGAATCTCATCCATGGGCCGCTCCTGGCCCACCCGGAGGGAGATGACCATGTTCTTATAGTCGATAGGGTCGCCCAGACCGTACAGACAGCTCACCGAACTGACCACGATCACATCCCGGCGTTCGAACAGGGCCGAGGTGGCGCTGTGGCGGAGCCGGTCGATTTCCTCGTTGATGGAGGCATCCTTCTCGATATAGGTATCCGTGTGGGCAATGTAAGCCTCCGGCTGGTAGTAATCGTAGTAGGAAATAAAATACTCCACCGCGTTATTGGGGAAGAATTCCCGGAACTCGCTGCAAAGCTGGGCGGCCAGGGTCTTGTTGTGGGCCAGCACCAGGGTGGGACGGTTCAGCTTGGCGATGATGGAGGCCATGGTGAAGGTTTTGCCGGAGCCGGTGACACCCAGCAGGGTCTGCTCCCGGAGGCCCCAGTTGACACCGTTGACCAGGCTGTCGATGGCCTCCGGCTGGTCGCCGGAGGGCTTGAATTGGGAAATCAGTTCAAATCGATCCATTATTTTCCTCCTACAGCACCATTCTGCAGTCCTCCGGGCGGTAAAGTCCCGACTGGACCATGGATACAAAATCTCCGTCTGCCACAACGATGTGGTCTGCCAGGGTGATTCCCACCACATCCAGGGCGCAGCCGATCCGGCGGGTGGTCAGAACATCCTCGTCCGAAGGCATGGCAAAGCCGCTGGGATGATTGTGGGCCAGGACAACGGAGGCTGCGTTGGCCCCCAGGGCGGCTTCCACTACCTTGCGGATGGAGATGGCTGTGGCGTTGACGCTGCCGGAGCCCAGCTCCTTGCAGCAGATCACCTTGCACTTGGAGTCCAGACACAGGACAAATACCGTTTCATCCCGTCTGCCCACAAAATAGGGCACCAGAAAATCACCGCAGAGCTTGATGGTATTCAGGATTCTGCACACCCGTTCGTCATTGACCATATAATATCGGGAGATCTCCCGGGTCAGATTCAGCAGGGTGGAAACGTGCTCTCCCACACCGGGGACCTTCTCCAGCTCCTCCGCCGGAGCGTCCAGCACTCCGGTCAGACTGCCGAACCGGTCCAGAAGGGTATGGGCCAGGGGGTTGGTATCTCCCTGGGGCAAAGCGAAAAACAGCAGCAGCTCCAGGACATGAACCTCCGCGAAATGATCCAGTCCTTCCCGGCGGAACCGGTCTTTGACCCGTTTTCTATGGTCTTTGTGAATGTTTTTCTTGGGTTCTGGCATTTTCTCACCTCTGGTGATTGGATTGGTCTTGCATTTTGTGTAAATTCCTGTAGAATAAAATATATCACAAATCTCACGATCATATGCCCATCCGGGGCATACTAGAGAAGCTCTGATGAAATCCGCAAGAGCGGGCGGTGAGGGATTGTGGTCCAAATAAAAGAAAGAGCCGCCGCAGACGATTGATTCCGTGGTTCCCTGGCAATGGAAAGGAGGCAGTGCCGTGACAATTGAAACAGAGCTCCGACAGATTCTGGAGCTGATGGGCGAGCCTGCCTTCTGCGCTGCCGAAGGACAGGTCATTGCCGCCAATCAGAGCGCCCGGGAACTGGGAATCTGCCCCGGTCAGGCTGTAGACAGCCTGTTGAAAACCGGATCGGATGATTACGCCGAATTCGAAGGCGGTGTACTGTTCCTGTCCATGGCAGTGGGAGGCACTTGTCTGACTGCCCGGGTCAGCAAATTCCGGAACACTGATCTGTTCGTTCTGGAGCCGGAGGACGCAGATCCCAGTTTGCAGGCGCTGGCACTGGCTGCCCAGACCCTGCGCAAGCCGCTGGGCAATGTGATGACCAGCTTTGATCAGCTGGCACATTCCCTGCCCGAGGAGGACAAAGCCCAGGCAGAGGCCTTGTGCCGGATGAATCGGGGCTTTCATCAGCTTCTGCGGCTGGTGAACAATATGTCCGATGCTTCCACCGCAGGTGTCTGCCGGATGGAGATCCGGAATGTGACGGCGGTCCTCCGGGAAATGCTGGAGCGCTGTGAAACACTGCTTGAAGGCACGGAGATCCGGCTGGTGGTGGAGAATTCTCCCGAAAGCATTTATTCCCTGATTGACAGCAGAAAGCTGGAACGGGCGGTGTACAATCTGCTCTCCAACGCCATCAAGCACACGCCGAAGGGCGGCACCATCCGGGTAGCTCTTACCCGACGGAATCGTGCCATGCTGCTGACCGTGACCAACGATCTGCCGGAGGGCACGGAATTGGGAGCCGATTCCTTTTCCCGGTATCTGCGCAGTCCGTCCCTGGGTTCTGCCCGGGAGGGTCTGGGCCTTGGCATTCCCCTGGTACGATCCGTAGCAGCTGCCCATCAGGGTACCTTGCTGCTGCAGCATGACGGACGCAGAATGCGCGCGGTGATCCGCCTGCCCATCTGTCAGGAAACCAGCGGCCTGCGCTCCCCCAGTCTTTCCATCGACCAGGACGGCGGGCATGACCGGGGACTGATCGAACTGTCCGATGTGCTTCCGCCGGAATGTTTTTTGCTCAAATAATACCTGTTTTTCTCAGCGCCCGGTTGCTCCGGGCGCTTTTTTATTCCTTGGAAATGAGGAATACTCTGTCTTGAAAGCCGCCGCGGCATTCCTTCTTTTGCCGGCGCAGGGTCAAAAGCGCCTCCTCGGAGCAGCCAAGGGTGGAAGCCAGGGCGAATACCACTTCCAGGATATCCGCCAGCTCCTCGGGATTCCGGTCCCGGTGGAACTCTTCCACTTCCTCGTCAAGCTTCTGCTCCAACCGGAGGGCGTATTCCTCCGGCGCAAGAACCCGGGTCTGGGGGATCTCTCCCCCGCTGCGGATCAGCTCCGGAATCCGGTCCCGAACCAATTTATTGTATTGTTTCATTTCAGATAGTCCTTCAGATACCGGCCGGTATAGCTGCCTTCCACAGCGGCAACCTCCTCCGGCGTTCCCTGTGCCACCACATGACCGCCCTGATCGCCGCCTTCGGGGCCCAGATCAATGATGTGGTCGGCGGTTTTGATCACATCCAGATTGTGCTCAATGACCAGCACCGTGTTGCCTGCGTCCACCAGCTGCTGCAGGACCTCGATGAGCTTGTGGACATCGGCGGCATGAAGGCCGGTGGTGGGCTCGTCCAGAACGTAGATGGTTTTTCCGGTGGAGGTTCGGGCCAGCTCCGTGGCAAGCTTCACGCGCTGGGCCTCGCCGCCGGACAGGGTGGTGGAGGACTGACCCAGCTTCACATAGCCCAGGCCCACTTCCACCATGGTCTGAACCTTCCGGCGGATCTTGGGCAGGTTTTCAAAATACTCCAGGGCTTCGTCGGCGGTCATATCCAGCACCTGGGAGATGTCCTTGCCCTTGTACTTGACCTCCAGGGTTTCCCGGTTGTACCGGCGGCCCCGGCAGACCTCACAGGGAACATAAACGTCCGCCAGGAAGTGCATCTCAATTTTTACCAGACCGTCGCCGGAGCAGGCCTCACAGCGGCCGCCCTTGACGTTGAAGCTGAACCGACCCGGGCCGTAGCCACGCATTTTCGCGTCGGCGGTGGAGGCGAAAAGCTCCCGGATATCGTTGAACAGGCCGGTATAGGTGGCAGGATTGCTTCGGGGCGTGCGGCCGATGGGGCTCTGGTCGATGTCGATGACCTTGTCCAGGTTCTCAAGGCCGGTGATGGCCCGGCATTTGCCGGGACGGGTACGGGCGTGGTTGAGCTTGTTGGTCAGCGTACGGTTCAGCACCTGATTCACAAGGCTTGATTTGCCGGAACCGGACACGCCGGTGACACAGGTGAAGGTTCCCAGGGGGATCTCCACATCGATGTTTTTCAGATTGTTTTCTTCCGCGCCAAAAACAGTGAGCTTTCCCCCGTTTCCGGTCCGTCTGCGGCTGGGGACGGGGATTTTTTTCACACCGGACAGGTATTGGCCCGTGATGGATTCCGGGCAGTCCAGCACATCCTGGAGGCTTCCGGAAACCACGATCTCGCCGCCCCGGCTGCCGGCACCCGGGCCCACGTCCACGATGAAATCCGCGGCGCGCATGGTATCCTCGTCATGCTCCACCACGATCAGGGTGTTGCCCAGATCCCGGAGGGAACGGAGGGTGGCCAGGAGCTTGTCATTGTCCCTCTGGTGCAGGCCGATGGAGGGTTCGTCCAGAATATACAGCACGCCCATCAGGGAGGAACCGATCTGGGTAGCCAGACGGATGCGCTGGCTCTCGCCGCCGGACAGGGTTCCGGAGGCACGGGACAGGGTCAGATACCCCAGGCCCACATCCAGCAGGAAGGTGAGCCGGGAGCGGATTTCCCGGAGGATCTGTTCGGCGATCATGGCCATGCTGCCCTCCAGCTTCAGACCGTCCACAAAGGCAAGGGCATCCTTCACGCTCATACGGCAGAAATCCATAATGCCGATTCCGCCCACGGTGACGGCCCGGGCGATGTCGGACAGGCGGTCGCCGCCGCAATGGGGACAGGGCGCGCTGGACATACATTCCTCCAGCTCCTTCCGGGCGGAGTCGGACTGGGTTTCCCGGAAGCGGCGTGTGATGTTGTTCATAATGCCCTCGAAGGGCTGTTCCAGGGTGCCCATGCCGTTGCCCCGGTTGTAGGTCATTTTCAGCTTTTCCCCCCTGGTGCCGTACAGGATCACATCCAGTGCTTCGGGAGAAAGGTCGGACACAGGGACGTTCAGATTGAAGTGGTACTTGCTGGCAAGGGCCTCAAAATACATCCGGAACACACTGTCCGTCCGGGCGCTCTGCCAGCCGGAAACCTGGATGGCTCCCTCAAAGATGGACTTGCTCTTATCCGGAATCACCAGGTCCGGGTCTGCCACCATCTGGAAGCCCAGGCCGGTGCAGTGGGGACAGGCACCGGCAGGATTGTTGAAAGAGAACATCCGGGGTTCCAGCTCCACCATGGATACGCCGCAGTCATCGCAGGCATAGTTCTGGGAGAAGGTCAGCTCCTCCTCTGTCTTGGGGAGCTGGATCACCACCAGGCCGCCTGAATGGGCGCAGGCGGTTTCGATGGAGTCAGTAAGGCGGCGGCGCTGGCCTTCCTTCAGCACCAGGCGGTCCACCACCAGGTCGATGGTGTGCTTTTTGTTTTTCTCGCACTTGATTTCTTCGGAAAGGTCATAGAGAATGCCGTCCACCCGGACACGGGAGAAGCCGCTCTTCCGGGCGTCCTCAAAGACCTTCACGTGTTCGCCCTTCTTTCCCCGGACCACTGGGGAAAGGACAATAAACCGGGTGCCCTCTTCCAGGGCTTCGACCCGGTCTACAATCTGGTCGATGGTCTGACGGGAAATCTCCTTGCCGCACTTGGGGCAGTGGGGTACACCCACCCTTGCCCAGAGCAGACGGAGGTAGTCGTAAATCTCCGTGACAGTACCCACAGTGGAACGGGGGTTCTTGGAGGTGGTTTTCTGGTCGATGGAAATGGCCGGGGAAAGGCCGTCGATGGAGTCCACATCGGGCTTATCCATCTGGCCCAGGAACTGCCGGGCATAGCTGGACAAACTCTCCACATACCGGCGCTGACCCTCGGCGTAGATGGTATCGAAGGCCAGGCTGGACTTGCCGGAGCCGGACAGTCCGGTGAACACCACCAGCTTGTCCCGGGGGATGGTCAGCTCCACATTTTTCAGATTGTTTTCTCTTGCTCCCTTGATTCGGATGGTTTCGTTCATAGCCTTCTCCTTGCGGTGTAGTTTCGTACCTACTATTATACCATTTTCCCGGAAATCCTACAAGGGGAAATTCAAACAAAATTTCGCTTTTTAAGAAATGAGGCATTCAGCGTCAGCGAACGAGGATCGCAGTTTGGCGAATTCTTTCCTGTGAAAATCTTCCCAGGGATGGCTGAAAAAGGGTTGCTGACGGGCATTTTTCGTGTTATGATATATAGTGCGCCAATGGCTGCGCTTTTGAAAAAACACTCCGAAAGGAATCACATATCATGTTTCGCAAAGATGAACAGGCTTCCTGGCTGATCGTGGGCCTTGGCAACCCGGGCCGGGAATATGAAAAAACCCGCCACAACGCAGGCTTCCGGGCAATTGACCGGTTGGCGGAAAAGCTGAACTGTAAAATCGACAAGGCCAAGTTCCAGGGTCTGTATGGTCAGACCACTTACGCAGGCGGCAAGCTGTTTCTGCTGAAGCCCCAGACCTTTATGAATCTGTCGGGTCGATCCGTGCTGCAGCTGTCCGCCTTTTTCAAGATTCCGCCCCAGCGGATCATTGTGCTGTTCGATGACATTTCTCTGGAGCCCGGTCGGCTGAGAGTCCGTCCGGATGGCTCTGCCGGCGGTCACAATGGCATCAAAAGCATCATCTCTGAGGTGGGAAGTCAGGCCTTCCCCCGGGTAAAGATCGGCGTGGGCGCCAAGCCCCATCCGGAGTATGATCTTGCCGACTGGGTGCTGTCCACCTTCTCCGCCAATGAGGAGAAAAATTTCATCCCTGCCCTGGACCGTGCCGCTGACGCGGCCCTGTCCATCATCGACCGGGGCGTGCCGGAAACCGCGAACCGGTTCAACGGCAAGGCATAATCAAACATCGAATCGTCACGGAAAGGGGGACTTTTTCCCCTTTCCGCCAATCGTCATGCTTTTTTCAAAAGGAGGGATTCTGAAATGGAAAAGCTTTTGTCCTTCTTAAAGAACATTCCGGAGTATCACCAGCTCCTTGCCTGTATCCGGAAGGGGCAGGCCGCTGCCGTTACCGGTGTGGGCCAGATCAACCGGAGCCATCTGGTGTCCGGACTTTATGCCCATGGGGAGCGGCCCGTGGTGCTGATCTGCCAGGATGACCTGACCGCCAAGCGGATTGGCCAGGAGCTTGGTGCCTTTCTGGGCTTTACGCCCCAGAGCCTGCCCAGCAGGGATCTGACGCTGTATGACACCGCCGTGGTATCCCGGTCCTGGGAGCAGCGGCGAATCCAGCAGCTTTATGCCCTGGCAACGGGACAGACCCGGTTCCAGATTATGACCTGGGAATCTCTGAGTCAGCGCACCATCCCCCCTGCGGTACTGGCCCGGGCGGCCTTCCGGGTGAAAATCGGTGAGGAGATTCCCATGGGACTCCTGCTGGAGAAGCTGACCCAGAATGGCTACACCCGGTGCCACATGGTGGAAGGCCCCGGTCAGTTCGCTGTCCGCGGCGACATTGTGGACATCTTCTCCCCTGCCTCCGACCGGCCGGTCCGTGCCGAGTTTTTTGGGGACGAAGTGGATACCATGGGTATTTTTGACCCTGCCACCCAGCGCAGAGTGGAGAATGTGGAGGAAATTGTGATCCTGCCGGTGGCAGAAAGCCAGCCCATGCTCCATCCCGGAGGCATTGCCGGACTGTGCAAGGACATCAGCAGTCTGATCTCCCGGCAGAAACGGCGGAAGAACCCCCACGAAAAGCTGCTCAAGACCCTTTCCCAGGATCTTGAAAAATACGGAACCGGCGTCAGCCATCCGGCCTCTGACCGGTATATGGCTCTGATTTATCCTGAAATGGCCACTGCCATGGACTATATTCCTGCCGATGCCATGATCGTGATCTGCGACCAGTCCAGCCTGCACCGCACTGCCCGGAGCCGGGTGGAGGAGGTTGGCATGGGACTGGATTCCATGCTTCAGAACGGTCTGGTCTGCGGCGAGCTGTGCGACTATGTATGCCAGTGGGAGGATTTCTGCGCCCAGCTCAAGGGCCGGTGTGTGGTATATGTGGACCCCTTCGCAGGCGCCAGCTATCCGGAGGAATGCCGGCCCAAGGCGCTGCTTGCCATGACCGCAAAGCAGCTTCCCTCCTATGGCGGCAATCTGGATACCGCCGCGGCGGACCTTGCCCATTACCAGAAGCAGGAATTCTCCGCACTGGTACTCTGCGGCTCCAGACGGAGAGCGGAGATGCTCCAGGAAATGCTGTTCCAGCGGAATCTGTCCGCCATGCTCTGCATCCCCCTGACCACCATGCCCCATCCCGGTCAGATTCTGCTGACGGAAGGAACCCTGCCCTTCGGCATGGAATACCCCCAGGCCAAGCTGGCTGTGCTGACTGAGGGTCAGCTTCTTGCCAAGGGTGACACCCAGCGTGCATCCAGAAAAAAATCCGCCACCAACCGACAGAAGCTCAATTCCTTCACAGACCTGTCCCCCGGTGATCTGGTGGTTCATGATCATCACGGCATCGGCCGTTTCATCGCCATGGAACAGATCCGGGTGGGTGACGCGGTAAAGGACTATATCAAAATCGCATACGCGGGAACAGATGTTCTGTACGTTCCTGCTACCCAGCTGGATCTGGTCAGCAAATACATCGGCGGCGGCGGTGAGGACACCACCGTTCGGCTGAACAAAATGGGCACCTCCACCTGGCAGAAAACCAAAGCCAAGGCCCGGAAATCCGCCCAGGATATGGCCGCCCAGCTCATCCAGCTCTATGCCGCCCGGAAACGGCAGCAGGGCTTTGCCTTCTCGCCGGACACGCCCTGGCAGAGGGAATTCGAGGACAACTTCCCCTATCCCGAAACCGACGATCAGCTCCGCTGCATCGCTGATATCAAGGCCGACATGGAGTCTCATATTCCCATGGACCGGCTGCTCTGCGGCGACGTTGGCTTCGGCAAAACCGAGGTGGCCCTCCGGGCGGTGATGAAGGCCGTCATGGACGGCAAGCAGGTGGCCATTATGGTGCCCACCACGGTGCTTGCCCAGCAGCATTATCAGACCGCTCTGGCACGGTTCAGCGGTTTCCCGGTGAACATCGACGTACTCAGCCGATTCCGGTCTGCCGCGGCCCAGAAAAAGACCCTGCTGGATCTGAAGGCAGGCAATGTGGATCTGATCATCGGCACCCATAAGCTGCTGCAGAAGAGCGTGGAGTTCAAGGATCTGGGCCTGCTGATCGTGGATGAGGAGCAGCGCTTCGGCGTGAGCCACAAGGAGCGGCTGAAGGAAATGGCGAAAAATGTGGACGTACTGACCCTGTCCGCCACCCCCATCCCCCGAACCCTGAACATGGCCCTGTCCGGCATCCGGGATATGTCTACCATTGAAGAGCCGCCCTCCGACCGTTATCCGGTCCAGACCTTTGTCATGGAGCATAACGACGCCATCATCGACGATGCCATCCGCCGGGAGGTGGAACGGGGCGGTCAGGTCTATTACCTGCACAACCGGGTGGGCACCATCGACCAGGTGGCCGGAGCCATTCAGCGCCGGAATCCGGATATCGTTGTTGCTGTCGCCCACGGTCAGATGAGCGAGGATGCCCTTGGCGATGTGATGCACGCCATGAGTGAGGGCGAAGTCCAGGTGCTGGTCTGTACCACCATCATTGAAACGGGCCTGGACATTCCCAACGCCAACACCCTGATCATCGAAGAAGCAAACCGTCTGGGTCTTAGCCAGCTTCATCAGCTCCGGGGCCGCGTGGGCCGTTCCACTCGTCATGCCTACGCCTACTTCACCTTCCGGGCCGGAATGCAGCTTTCGGAAATCGCGGAAAAGCGTCTGGCTGCCATCCGGGACTTCGCTGAATTCGGTTCCGGCTTCAAGATCGCCATGCGTGACCTGGAAATCCGGGGTGCAGGCAATCTGCTGGGCGCGGAGCAGTCTGGCCACATGATGAGCGTGGGCTATGATATGTATCTGAAGCTTCTGGACGAAGCTGTTCTGGAAGAGCAGGGCAAGGAACCCCGTCTGCCGGACTGCACTGCCGACATCAACGTCACCGCCAACATCAACCCCGAGTACGTTGCCCGGGGTGAGGAACGAATGGATCTGTACCGCCGGATGGCGGCCATCCGGTCCCAGGAGGACGCGGACGATCTGCTGGACGAAATCGTGGACCGGTACGGCGAGCCGCCCAAGGGCGTGCTGAACCTGGTGGATATCGCCCTGCTCCGTGCCAACGCACGGCAGGCCGGCATTACCGACATCCGTCAGAAGGGCGGAGAGGTTCACTTCACCCTCCGGGATCTGAATGCCGACGCCCTGAACGCCGTAAGCACCGAAAAGGCCTGGGCCAACCGGCTGAGCTTCCTGCCCGGTGCCAAGGAACCGGTGCTGAAGCTGAAGCTGGTCACAGGCTCCAATCCCCTGCATCAGTGCAAGAGCTTCCTGAATGCCTACATGGCAAGGAGCTGATGCCGAGCCTGCTGACAGCCATTGATGTGTCCTGATTACAGTTTATTCTGCTATGATTTTTACGGAAAATGACACCGATTTTCCATTGCATTCGGCAGGATTTGTGATAAGATGGTATACACGTGGGCATCTGTTCCCCCACCGGATTTACACCTCACCCGCGGCAGCTCCCCTGCCGCTTGAAGATAAGGAGCGATTACCATAGCTAAGAAAAAGAAAGGCAAGTTTGAGCAGCCCCGGCACAGCACCGACCGGGAACTGGCACAGGTATTCCTGGAAGCCACGGAAGCTGCAAACGCCTCTGTTCGGGCAGAATCGGTCTACACCCAGGACGAGGACTTCCCTCCCTCTGCCCAGGAAAACAAAATGAAGCGGAAGCGGATCATCGCCATCTGCGCCGGCGTCCTTGCCCTGGTGCTGCTCGGCGCCGCAGGCATCGGTCTTTACTGGTATATGGACTATACCAAGGATGACGGACTGATCTACAGCAATGTTTACGCCTTTGATCTGAATCTGGGCGGCATGACTCCCGAGCAGGCCAAGCAGGCCCTCCGGGAGCTGGCCGCGGAATCCTTTGACACCAAGAATCTGACCATCGAGCTGCCGGATGCCACTCTGATGCTCAGCCCCTCCTCCACCAAGATCTCCCTGGATGTGGATGCCCTGGTGGACGAAGCCTACGCCTATGGCCGTACCGGCAGCCGCTGGGAGCGCACCCAGGCAAAGACCGCCGCCATGCTGACCAGCTTTGATCTGGATGTCATGGAGCATATGTCCATTGACCTGACCTACATCCGTCAGGTGGTGGATCAGCTTGCCCAGGGCGCGGAAAGCCAGCTGACCCAGACCCAGGTTACCTTTGAAGGCGAGACCCCGGATCTGAACCGGGTCTATGAAGTCGCCATTGAGGATGATGATGTGGAGCACATGGTGATGACCATTACCATGGGTACCCCCTACCGCCACCTGGACACCAACGCCCTGGTGGACCGGATTCTGAAGGCCTACGCCTCCAACCGTTTTGACACCATCCGGGAGGAATACACCGTCACTGAGCCCGATGCCCTGGATCTGGAGCGGCTGTTCCTGGAGAACTGCACCGCCCCTGTCAACGCCATCCTCAACGAAGAAACCTATGAAGTCACCCCCGAGGTTCTGGGCTACGGCTTTGACCTTGAGACGCTGGCGGAAATGCTCCAGTCTTTGAAGCCCGGCGAAACCATGGAGGTGACCTGCTCCTTCCTCCCTGCTGATGTGACCATGGATTCTCTGGAAGAGTACATGTTCCAGGATGTGCTGGCAGAGGTGGACACCGATCACGTTTACAATCCCAACCGTACCCACAACCTGACCCTGGCTGCCAATGCCATCAACGGCACCATCATCCGGCCCGGCGAGGTATTCTCCTTCAACCGGATCGTGGGTGAGCGTACCACGGAAAAGGGCTACAAGGGTGCCCCCATCTATGTGGGCGAGGCCACCGAGGACGGCGTGGGCGGCGGCATCTGCCAGGTTGCCTCCACCATCTACTACGCCGCCATGCTGGCTGATCTGGAAATCGTGGAGCGCAGCGAACACCGGTATCTTGTGGATTACGTTCCTCCCGGAATGGACGCCACCATTTACTGGGGCTCCCTGGACTTCAAGTTCCGCAACAACACCGATTACCCCATCCGGGTGGATGCCAGTGTTTCCGGCGGACAGGTCCATGTGAAGCTCTACGGCACTGACGATCCCAGCTATTACATCGTGATGAAGTACGAAACCGTATCCGGTCCCCACTACGGTGAGGAAAAGTACAAGGTTTTCTCCGAAGAGGAAGCCAAGCGCAAGGGCTATTATGACGGTTATGTGATCCAGACCGCCTACGCCGGCCGGACGGTGAACACCTACCGCTGTCGGTACGACTCCGTCACCGGTGAGCAGATCTCCTCTGAGTGGGAGGCCAAGTCCGTGTTCCAGAAGCGTGACCGGATCATCTGCGTCATCGGCGACCCCAATGCTCCCACGGATGAAGACGGCCGCCCTATAGAAACGACCACTGAACCCACCACGGAGCCCACAACAGAGCCTACCACAGAACCCACCACCGAGCCGACCACGGAACCGACTACCGAACCCACCACCGAGCCCACTACGGAACCGACCACTGAACCCTCCGAAGGAGATTCCGGCTCCGGTGAACCGGAAGTATAACGCAATAACAACAGCCAGCCCGACTTGGGCTGGCTGTTGTGCTGTATGGAAATGATTATGCCTGTTTTTCCCGGAAGAGCGTCAGCAGCAGGAAAACGCTGATGACCAGCAGGATGGGCATGGTGATCATTGCAGGGGTGTAATTCCCGAATACATCATAGACCATACCCCAGACAGGGGTTGCCAGGAAGGAGGTAACGCTGCTGCAGGTGAGCATGGTGGACCAGACGGTGGCATAATCCCGGCCGCCGAACACATGGCGAACCACCACAGGCATCAGCGTGCCCAGAGAGCCGGAGCCGAAGGCCAGACCCACCAGGGCAACATAGGTCATGCTCTTGAAAAACAGCATTCCGTAGCCCAGGGCATAGAACACCGCCACCACGGTCATGGTCTTTGCCACGCCGAATTTGCCGCAGCACAGACCCTCCACCACAGTACCCACGGCAGCGGCGGCGGTCATCACAGAGATCATCAGTCCCACGGTGGTACCGTCATAGCCCATGCCTGCCAGCAGGGAGGGCAGCTGCTGAGAAATGCAGCTGCAGGCGGTAAGAATGCACATCACTCCCACGGACAGGAAGAACTTCCGGCTGCGGAACAGGGTTTTGCCGTCGGTTTTTCCCAGGTTTCCGGAGGCATGACCCACACCGCCGGAAAGCTCCTGCTTGCCCAGAATCAGGAAGGAAAGCATTGCCAGGGCGAACCAGCTCACGCCCAGGGCACGGTAAGCAAGCTGCCAGCCGAAGGCATCAATCACACCGGGAACCACATTGCTCCAGATCATGCCGCCGATGCCGGAGCCGGCCATGACGATACCCATAACCATGGAGGCATCCCGGCTGGAATAGGACTGCTGGACAGTGATGTTGGCGCAGAGGTAGACACAGCTTGTGCCGAACAAGCCCATCAGCGCGCCCACAATGTAAAACATCCACAGTTCCCGGCAGAAGGACAGGGCGATGAAGCCCACGCCGCACCAGAGGGCACTGACCAGGACGACCATACGGACACCATGGTCATTCATATACCGGCCCAGAAAGGATACGCTGAAGGCACCGGCAGCGGTCATCAGACTGTAATACAGCGTAAAGGAACCTCTGCCGAAGCCCAGCTCCTCACAGACTGGAGTCACGAAAAAGCTCAGGGCGGTGGACAGCAGGCTCATGGTCACCATGAGCAGAAAGGCTGAAGCAGCAGGGCGAATGTGTTTTTTCTCCATCTACATCTCTCCTGTATGTCAATTTATCTAATATTATAAGATACTCCTCCCCTTCCTGTCAATACGAACAGGAAACCCGGATACATTTCCGCGGTGTTTATGCACTTTTGTTGTTCTGCTGCGCCAAAAAACCGGCGTGCCCTTCCTGGGACACGCCGGGTTTGGTGTGTTATTTCATGCCGCAGCCGGAGCAATTGCCCTGGCAGTGTCCGGCATCGGGACAGCCTACGCAATGCACGCCCCGGACCTTCTGGCGGCGGATGTACCGGACAGCCAGATAAACCATGGCCCCAATTCCGGACAGGATCAGAATATCGATCATAGAAACAGCTCCTTTCAAGGAGAAACGATTACTTTCTAACAGGCTGGACAGTCTTTTTGTCGGCATCCCGGCAAAGCATCAGGATTACCGCAGCGAAAGCGGCCACAGCCAAAAGACCGGGAACAAAGCCTGCGCCAACAGCGCCGGTATCCATCAGTGTACCCACCTGGTAGACCAGGAATGCAGCGGTATAGCCGGTGGCAAGCTGCAGCGCAACGCCGCCCCAGAACCACTTTTTGTCGCCCATCTCCGCGTTCATGGCACCCAGGGCCGCGAAGCAGGGAGGAGAAAACAGGTTGAACATCAGATACGCCAGGGCAGCTGCCTTGGTGATGGCCATAATGCCTGCCACCTCCGCGCCTGCGCCCTCCAGCATGGCCAGCTCCTCGGTGTCGATCAGATTCTCAAGACCCACGAAGCACACAGCAAGGGTGCCAACCACATTCTCCTTGGCGATGAAGCCGGTGACCGCGGCGGCGGCCAGCTGCCAGGAGGCCACGCCCACAATGGGAATCAAAAGATAAGAAATGGGATTGGCAATGGTAGCCAGAATGGACTCAGAGGCGGAAGCCGCTTCCTGGAAGGACCAGTTGAAGGTCTGCATGATCTGCACCGTGGTGTTGCAGACCAGAATCACCGTACCGGCCTTGACCACGTAGCTCCAGCCGCGGGAACACATGGAGATAAAGGCACGCTTCAGGGAGGGGAACTTGTATTCCGGCAGCTCCATGATGAAGTAGGACTTGCGCTTGCGGTTGCCGGTGATCCGGTTGACGATCAGGGCGCCGATGAGAATCAGCAGGATGCCCATGAAGTACATCAGCGTACCCACCCAGCCGGCATTTTCAAAAAACGCGCCGGAGAACAGAGCGATGACCGGCAGCTTGGCGCCGCAGGGCATGAAGGGGGTCAGCATGGCGGTGGCTCTGCGCTCCCGCTCGTTGCGGATGGTGCGGCAGGCCATAACGCCGGGAATGGCGCAGCCGGTGCCCACCACAAAGGGAATGACGGACTTGCCGGACAGGCCCACCTTCTTGAAGATGGGGTCCAGAACCACGGTGGCACGGGCCATGTAGCCGCAGTCCTCCAGCAGGGCGATGATGAAATACATCACCATAACCAGGGGCAGGAAGCCCACCACCGCAGCCACGCCGCCGATGATGCCGTCCACCAGCAATGCCTGGACAATGGGGGAAGCGCCGGATACAGCCTGGGCGGCCATTTCCTGGAAGCTTTCCAGCCATCCAACGAAGGTATCACCCAGCCACACACCAAGACCCAGCTTGCCGTCGGACTGGG
Source organism: Oscillospiraceae bacterium (assembly GCA_017506735.1). Classification (GTDB taxonomy): domain Bacteria; phylum Bacillota; class Clostridia; order Oscillospirales; family Oscillospiraceae; genus Faecousia. Next base: position 54,656 of record JAFVMW010000046.1, read on the forward strand.
AGATATGGAACACCAGGAACATGACCAACGCAAAGATGGGAATGCCCACAATCGGGTGGGTCAGTACCGCGTCAATCCGGTCCTGCACATTCCGGTCCCTGGTATAGATCACACGGCGTTCCACCTCGGAAACGATCTGATTCACAAAGGCATAGCGCTTTTTATCCGAGGCCATAGCCGCTACCCGATCCGTCACATACTCGATCCCCGGGTCATAGGCTTTAACCTGGGTCTGGCCGATACGGCCGATGGCGGCCTGAACCAGATCCAGCAGGTCAGAATCATCGTTGTCCGTGGAAATGGTCTGGATCACGGGACAGCCCAGGCGCTTGCTCAGGGCAGCGGTATCGATGACGGTTTTCCGCTTATGGTTGATGTCGGACTTGTTCAGCGCAATAACCATGGGAATCCCCAGCTCCATCAGCTGGGTGGTAAAGAACAGACTCCGGCTCAGATTGGTGGCATCCACGATGTTGATGATGGCATCGGGCTGCTCATTGCGGATATAGTCACTGGTGACGCTTTCCTCCGAGGTGAAGGGGGACATGGAATAGGCACCGGGCAGGTCCACGGCAATGACTTCCTGTCCGCCGGTGAATGCCTTCCGGATGGGCGCTTCCTTCTTGTCCACGGTAACACCGGCCCAGTTGCCGACCTTTTCATTCCGGCCGGTGACGGCGTTGTACATGGTGGTTTTGCCACTGTTGGGATTGCCTGCAAAGGCGATTCTCATTTTGGTTTCCTCCTCTTCCCCTTAAAGCTCGATGGCACGGGCCAGGGCATTGTCGATGGTGTAGCGGCCATCCTTGATGGCTACGGTGCAGCTGGACCACCGCCGGGATACCACCGTGATGGGTTCGCCGCTGTAGCAGCCAAGGGTGAAGAGGAATGCCTCCAGCTCCTCATCACCTGTAGAGAGCTTGCGGATGATGTACTCTTTTCCGATCTGTGCCTGAAGCAAATTCATTTGATCACCTTATAATTATAGATTAGTCTTTTCTAACTGTTGGTCTGAAAAACGGATTAGCCGCAGCTAACCACACGCTTATCATATACATCATTTACCAATTTGTCAAGGGTTTTTTGTATCTTTTTTCCTCCGGACAAAAAACCGGGAGCTTTCGCTCCCGGTTCATTGGTTTGTTCAGGCACCCAGCTCCTCCAGGACTTCGGCGAGAATCTCGTTGCCCTGGTCGAAGCGGAAAACAGCGGCTTTGACCTTCTTATAGGCCTCCGGGTTTCCGGCGGCCTTCAGCTGCTCGGCCAGTTCTGCCAATTCTCTTGCATGGGCGGCATTGTGGCCCACCATGTACTTCATCAGAGCAGTCAGCTCCTCCATGGGAGTGTGGCTGTGATGATGGTCATGATCATGATGATGCTCATGGCAGTCGCAATGCTCGTGGTCATGGTGATGATGGTCGTGGCAATCACAGTGATCGTGGTCGTGGTGATGATGGCCGTGGATATGGTCGTGATCGTGGTGCATCTGGGGTTCCTCCGTTTATTGATGTTGTGCTGTCAGTATAGCATGGGGTTTCCCCCTGTACAAGCCCCCTGGGGGGATGGGATTACAGACCCATTTCCGCCTTGACCTCGCCGAAGCACTTCACGGCGAAATCGATATCCTCCTTGGTGTGGCCTGCGGAAATCTGGGTGCGGATACGATCCTTGCCCTTGGGGACAACAGGATAGCAGAAAGCGACAACATAAACACCCTTCTCCAGCATCCGGCGGGCAAACTCGTGGGCGGTTCTGGGATCGTAGAGCATGACGGGAACGATGGGATGCTCGCCGGGCAGCAGGTCGAAGCCCAGCTTCTCCATCTGAGCCCGGAAGTAACGGGCGTTCTCATGAACCTTGTCCCGAAGAGCGGTGGATTCCTCCAGCAGCTCAATGGTGCGGATCGTAGCGGCGCAGATGGCAGGGGCCACGGTGTTGGAGAACAGGTAGGGACGGCTGCGCTGGCGCAGCAGATCCACGATGGGCTGACGGGCAGCGGTATAGCCGCCGGACGCGCCGCCCAGGGCCTTGCCGAAGGTACCGGTCAGGATGTCCACCCGATCCATAACACCGCAGAACTCGGGAGTACCCTTGCCATGGTCGCCCATGAAGCCCACAGCGTGGCTGTCGTCTACCATGACCAGTGCGTCGAACTCGTCGGCCAGATCGCAGATTGCAGGCAGATTGGCGATGTAGCCGTCCATGGAGAACACGCCGTCGGTGGCGATCACGATCTTCTTTGCGCCCTTTTCCCGGGCGGCGACCAGCTGGGCGCGCAGGTCTTCCATGTTGTTGTTCTTATAACGGAACCGCATGGCCTTGCACAGGCGAACGCCGTCGATGATGGATGCGTGGTTCAGCTCATCGGAGATGATGGCATCCTCCGCACCCAGCAGCGTTTCGAACAGACCGCCGTTGGCATCGAAGCAGGAGGAATAGAGAATGGTGTCGTCCATGCCCAGGAAATTGGAGATTTTCTTCTCCAGATCCTTGTGGATCTGCTGGGTGCCGCAGATGAAGCGGACGGAGGACAGGCCGAAGCCCCAGCTGTCGTAGCTTGCCTTGGCGGCCTCGATCAGATCAGCGTTGGCAGACAGGCCCAGGTAGTTGTTGGCGCAGAAGTTGACCACACCGGCCTTGGCGGTGGTATCAATCCGGGAGCGCTGGGGGGTGGTGATGATGCGCTCCTCTCTCCAGGTGCCGGCGGCGCGGATGGCATCCAGCTCGGCGTTGATTGCAGTCAGTGCAGATTTCATAAATATCTCTCCTATCAATAGAATCGTAGGGGCGACCATCATGTCGCCCGCAGGCGAGCAATGCTCGCCCCTGCAAAGCAAACCGCTTTATTTGGTCCAGTCCAGAATGACCTTGCCGGACTTGCCGGAATTCATGGCTTCAAAGCCCTTCTGGAAATCGGTGTAGTGGAATCGGTGAGTGATGACGGGGCTCACATCCAGACCGCCCTGCACCATATAGGACATCTGATGCCAGTTATCCAGGTGGCGGCCGTAGATGCCCTGGAGGGTCAGACCCTTGGTGATGATGGTGTTCATATCCATAGGCACAGGCTTGTTGGAAATGCCCAGCAGGGAAATCTTGCCGCCGTTACGCATGGACTGGATCATCTGCTGAAGTGCAGCGCCGTTGCCGGACATCTCCAGGCCCACATCGAAGCCTTCCACCAGGCCCTGCTCCTTCATGATCTGGGGCAGATCCTCCCGGGCGGTATTCACGGCGGCATCCACGCCCATCTTCCGGGCCAGCTCCAGGCGGTAATCGTTGATGTCGGTGATGACAACTCTCCGGGCACCGGCGTGCTTGCAGATGGCGGCGGCAATGATGCCGATGGGGCCTGCGCCGGTGATCAGAACGTCCTCGCCGATCAGGGGGAACATGAGGGCGGTGTGGGTCGCGTTGCCGAAGGCATCGAAGAAGGCAACCACATCCTCGTCAAGGGATTCGTCAATAAGGATCACGTTGGTTTCGGGGATGCACAGGTACTCGGCAAAGGCACCGTCCCGGTCAACGCCAACGGATACGGTATCCTTGCACCACTGGATGTTGCCGTTATGGCAGTTGCGGCAGTGGTGGCAGGTCAGATGGCCCTCGCCGGAAACACGCTGGCCGATCTTCAGCCCGGTGACACCCTCACCAAGGGCAGCAATCTCACCCACATACTCATGACCGATGGTCATGGGGGGCTTGATGTGCTCCACGGCCCAGGGATCCCAGTTGTAGATATGGACATCGGTACCGCAGATTGCGGTTTTATGAACCTTGATCAGAACCTCACCGGGGCCGGGAGTGGGAACGGGAACCTGGCGCAGTTCCAGACCGGGGCCTGCTTCTGCTTTGACAATGGCATTCATGAGCTTCATGATACGCCCTCCTTTGTTTGTTTTTCATAGGCTTATTGGTATTATACACGGAGAAAGCCATGAATACAACCAAAAAAACAGCTGATCCGCGGTTTTCCCTGTCATGAATTGATTTTGTAAAAGGCTGTGGCTTTTTTGTTACAAATGTGGTATACTGACCCAAAGGGAAAGGGGGATCACCATGACTTACACAGACCTGATTTTTGACCTTTACGGCACCCTGGTGGATATCCACACGGAGGAGGACGACTGCGTCTGGGAAAAGACCGCCATTTTCTTCGGCTTCCACGGCGCCCGCTGCACAGGCCCGGAGCTGAAGCAGGCTTTCAGTGAAGCCATGCGTGAGCGGGAGGCGGAGGCCGGACAGAGCTACGAATGCTTTCCGGACATTCCCTTTGAGATTGTTCTGGCCCAGCTTTTCCGGGAAAGGGGCATCACTGACAGGGCGGATGACCTGGGATTCCAGGCGGCGCAGCTGTTCCGGATTCTGTCCCTTGAATATGTGAAGCTCTATCCGGGCGTGATGGAAGCCCTGGACACCCTGCGGAAAAAGGGATATCGGCTTTGGCTTCTGAGCAACGCCCAGAGGGTATTTACGGAATATGAGCTGCGTCACCTGGGGCTGGGGGAGCAGTTTGACAAGGTCTACATTTCCTCGGATTACCAGTGCCGGAAGCCGGACGTCCGGTTTTTCAACGCACTGATCGAAGAACAGGGGCTGGACCGAGGCAAATGCCTGATGATCGGCAATGACCGGATGACGGACATCGCCGGGGCAAAAAACGCAGGGCTTGCCACGCTGTATATGCACACCGCTCTGACCCCTGGGGACCAGGCAGCGGTAGACCCGAAGAAGCTGCCGGGGGTGGCTCCGGCGGATTGCAGGGAGTTTGAATTTGAGGGGGATGACTGGGCGGAGCTGACCCGGCTGATCCCGGAGATTTAAGACAGAGGTATTATCATGCTGGATCTTGCGCATTTACAGGAATATCGGGAGGACAACCGGCTGGAAGCCAAACAGGCCCTTGGCGGACTGCCGGAGAGCATCTGGGAGACCTACTCCGCCTTTGCCAACGCAGAGGGCGGCGTGATTCTGCTGGGCGTGGAGGAACTGGAGGACAAGTCCCTTCACCCACTGGATCTGCTGGATCCGGAATGGCTGCTGGAGGATTTCTTCTGCCTTCTCAATAACCCCCAGTGGGTAAACCGGAACATTCTGACGGAAGAATCGGTGCAGCTCCACGAGATTGAGGGCAAAACCATCATTTCCATCACTGTTCCCCCTTCCGAGCGGATCGTCTACATCGGAAATGATCCCTACCGTGGCACCTACCGCCGGTGCGGAGAGGGGGACTACCGCTGCGGACGGGAGGAAGTGGATGTCATGCTGGCAATGGAGCGCCCGAACAAAGGAACCTCTGAATAATGTTTCCCCGGTGCAGTCCATTGACCGCACCGGGGATTTTTTAGTCACGTCTGCGTCTGCCGCCGAAGAGATACAGCAGCCGCAGCAGCTGGCCCAGGGCCACGGCGGTGGCTGCCACATAGGTCATGGCGGCGGCCTGTAGGGTCTTTTTCGCGCCGGTCAGCTCCTGGGCAGTAAGCAGGCCGCAGGATTCGATGGCCCTCAGGGCACGGGAGCTGGCATTGAATTCCACCGGAAGGGTCACAAGCTGGAACACCAGGGACAGGCTGAAGCAGGCAATGCCCAGATCCACCAGCCAGTAATAGTAGTTCCCTGCCCCGGACAGCAGCATTCCCAAAAAAATCAAAGGGAAGGCAAGCCGGGAGCCGAAATTGGTGACGGGAATGATGGCGGTACGGAGTTTAATGGGGCCGTAGCCCACAGCGTACTGGACTGCATGGCCTGCCTCGTGGCAGGCAACGCCAATGGCGGCGGTAGAGGTACTGCCGTAGACAGAATCAGACAGGCGGATCACATTGGTTCTGGGATCAAAATGGTCCGTCAGATTGCCGGACACCCGTTCGATGCGGACTCCGGTGACACCGTTGGCGGACAGCACACGCTGGGCTGCCTGGGCTCCGGTGAGATTCCGGACAGAATACTGCTGGGAATATCGTTTGAAGGTTTGGTTTACATTGCTGCTGGCCCAGAAGGACAGGATCAGACAGGGCAGCAGAATCAGCCAGTCAATCATTGTTCAACGCTCCTTATTTACGGCTCCATCGCCTGATGGAGGGTGGGTGTGATGGCATCCCGGAAGAGCTGGAACGCCTGGATGTGCAGGGTTTGCAGGGCTCCGGCGGACAGATTCACCGCCACCTTGCCCGGCATGTACAGGTCCTGGTCGAATATGAACTTCACTTCCCCGTCCTTTTCCCCAGGGCGGCGGAGCATTCCGGGGCCGGCGTGGATCTTGGCCCTGCAGCCGCCACGGATGGCTATGTCCACGTCCACGGTACTCCGGGCGGCGGCGGTTTCCTGCAGCTCCTCATCAGAAAGGATGCCCAGATACCGCTCATGAATCAGCTCCCGGAAGGGAGTTCCTTCCAGGGAAAGGGCCTTCCGGGAGAAGGCATTCACATAGCGCAGGCCGATGCGCTCAAAATAGGCAGGCTTGTAGATGCGGATAAACTCAGCCAGGGGCTTATCCAGTGCGCCGGCGAAGTCCTCCCACCGGCGGTAATCCCGGCAGGCCAGGGAGATGAATTTGCTGGTCAGGTTCACACGCCAGACGCCGTCCGCAGTGGCAAACTGATAATTCACGGTGGGCTCACCGTTTTCCAGGCTCAGATTGCCGGGCTGTCCGGTGAGCTTGGGAGCAGGACGTTCCTTCCGGGCGCTGTACACCGGGAACTCGGAACGGATGGCTTCCTGGAACTCCACCGGCAGATTGGCGCCGATGGTCAGAATTTCCGGGAACCGAAGCTGACAGATCACTTCCACCAGCTGATTTTTTTCATATACACAGCGTTCTTCCTTGGAAAACAAGTTGCGATCATCCTTTCGGGGGGCTTTTTTCTATATTATATCCCGAATCCGGGAAAATGCAAGGCAGACAGGGAAATTCCCGGCAGCGCTTTACTTTTCCCCGGGGGCTTAGTATAATGAACAAATAACGATACTCTGAAAAGGAGATGTTTTATGGGTATTCTGTATTTTCTGGAAAGCATCCGGAATCCGGTGCTGGATGCGTTTTTCTCTTTCATCACCGAATTTGGCGGAGAGACCTTCTTTCTGGGAGCCGCGCTGTTTCTTTACTGGTGCGTGGACAAGCGGCAGGGCTATTATCTGATGGCGGTGGGTTTCCTGGGAACCCTTGCCAATCAGTTTCTGAAGCTGACCTGCCGGGTGCCCCGGCCCTGGGTTCGGGACCCCAATTTCACCATCGTGGAATCCGCCCGGGAAGGGGCTTCGGGCTACTCCTTCCCTTCCGGTCACAGTCAGACCAGCGTGGGAACCTTCGGTGTCATTGCCCGGGAAAACAGAAACAAGTGGGTCAGAAGCCTGGCTACTGCCCTGTGTGTGCTGGTTCCCCTGTCCCGGATGTATCTGGGTGTCCATTTCCTTTCGGATGTGCTGGTGGGTTCCGGTATGGCCCTTGGATTTATTGCACTGCTGCGGCCCGTGGTCTACGGAAAGGACGGCAAGTACATTCCTGCCATGTTCGGCGTGATGGTTCTGCTTGCGCTGCTGTTTCTTGCATACACGGAGCTTTGGCCCTTCCCTGCTGACATTGACCCCCACAATCTGGAGTCTGCGGTGAAGAACAGCTACACCCTGCTGGGTTCGCTGCTTGGCATGATCGCAGCATACTACGCAGACCAGCGCTGGCTCCGCTTCCCCACGGAAGCCCCTCAGAATGCACAGGCGGTGAAGGTCGCGGTGGGCGCGATGCTGGTGCTGGGTGTGAAGGCCGGATTGAAAGCGCCGCTGGAGGCGCTGTTCGGCGGACACATGGTCAGCCGGGCCGTCCGGTATTTTCTGGTGGTCATCGTCGCCGGTGTAATCTGGCCCATGACCTTCCGTTGGTTTGCAGGCTGGGGAAAGAAGGAGCGATAATATGATTATTATGATTGTAATTTCCACACTTCTGGCGGTGCTTCTTGCCGGCGGATACTGGGGTTTCCAGTTTGCCTGCGCGCGGCAGCCGGAGCCGGACTGGGAGAGTCAGGAATCCCTGGCCAAATCGATGTGGAGGAATCATCCCATCTCCATCCCCGAAGCGGCACGGTGGGTCCGGGAAAACGGCGCGGTGGACGTATCCATCGAAAGCCACGACGGACTGAAGCTGGTGGGTCAGTGGCTGCCTGCGGAAAAGCCCATTGCCACCATTATTCTGTTCCACGGCTATCATTCCCACTATCTGGCGGATTTCGGCGGCATTCTGCCCCTGTATCACCAGCTGGGTTTGAATCTGCTGCTGGTGCGGCAGCGAGCCCATGGCGCGTCGGAAGGAAAATACATCACCTTCGGCGTGAAGGAGCGGCTGGACGCACTGTCCTGGATCGACTTTCACAACCGTACCTTCGGCACCGGAGATGTGTATCTGGGCGGCTTGAGCATGGGCTGCAGTACGGTGCTGTACACCGCCGGTGAGCACCTGCCGGAAAACGTCCGGGGCATCACCGCCGACTGCGGCTTTACCACCCCGGCAGAGATTCTGGCCCTTCAGGCCACTGCCATGTTCCACTTTCCGGGACAGCTTCTGCTGCCCTTCGTTCAGATTTTTGCCAAAACCCTGGCTGGCTTTGGTTTATGGGAATGCGACAGCCGGAAAACAGCGGCCCGGGCCAAGGTTCCCATTCTGTTCATCCATGGTAAGGCTGACGATTTTGTCCCCTGCTGGATGACGGAGGAAGCATACGCCCGGTGCGCCAGCGAAAAGCAGGTCTTTCTGGTGGAGGGCGCAGGTCACGGTATGGGATATCTGGTGGGCAAGGAGCAGGTAAAGCCTGCCCTGCTGGGCTTCTTTACCGGGCATCTGTCCCAGGTTCCGGAGGGCAGGCCATGAATTACGCTGCCATCAAGCCCCGGGACATTGCCAACGGCCCCGGTGTCCGGGTGAGCCTGTTCGTATCCGGCTGCCGTCACCACTGCAAGGGCTGCTTTAACCAGGAGGCCTGGGATTTTGACTACGGCCAGCCCTTTACAACGGAAACCATCGGTCAGATCATCGATCTGCTTCGTCCCGGATTTGTAAAGGGTCTGACGCTGCTGGGCGGCGAGCCCTTCGATCCTGCCAACCAGGCAGGTGTGGTGGAGCTGCTGCGCCGTGTGAAGGCAGAACTGCCGGAGAAATCCATCTGGGCCTTCAGCGGATACCTTTTCGACCGGGATCTGCTGGCCGGTCATGTGGGAGATCCGGAAATTGTGCGGGAATATCTTGGGTATCTGGATGTTCTGGTGGACGGCCCCTTTGTGGAGGAACGGAAGAACCTGCGCCTGCGGTTCCGGGGATCTGAGAACCAGAGGCTGATTGACGTTCCTGCCTCCCTGGCGTCGGGCAATGTGGTTGCCTGGCAGGACTGGCAGGGCGAGGAAAGAGGATTGAAATAATGGAAAAGATTGCTGTTAAGCGCTTGAACGAAAAAGCCTGTCTGCCCACCTATGGCTCGGAATACGCCGCCGGCGCGGACCTCTACGCCTGTCTGGAGGAAAGCGTAACCATCGCTCCCGGCGAAAGCTATTTTGTTCCCACGGGCATCGCCATGGAGATCCCGGCAGGCTGTGCCGGACTGATTTTCGCCCGAAGCTCCATGGGCGCAAAGCGGGGGCTTGCTCCTGCGAATAAGGTGGGCGTCATTGATCCGGATTACCGGGGTGAGATCCGGGTGGTGCTGCACAACCACAGCGCCCTGCCCCAGACGGTAGCTCCCGGCGAACGGATTGCACAGATTGCCATTGTGCCTGTGTTCACCCCCGGCTTTCTGGAGGTGGATGCTCTGTCTGACACCGTCCGGGGCACCGGCGGATTTGGTTCCACCGGCCGATAAGCCCATGATCGATAATACCAAACCCTCCCTCTTCCCGGGGAGGGTTTTTCGTCATATCGGAAAATAGAGGTTTGTGTCCGAATTGTTTCTTTACTTTTCCTCTTCTGGCAATTATAATAAATTCGGTGCAATCTGTACCAGTCAAGAAACAAAAACATATAGGAGATAAACTATGGAGATCTTAAGTGCCATTATCCAGCTTCTGGGCGGTCTTGCCATGTTCCTGTACGGCATCGAGGTCATGGGCGACGGTCTGAAAAACAGCTCCGGCGCCGCACTGAAGCGAATCTTGGAAAAAGTCACCGGCAATATGATCATGGGTGTTCTCACCGGCGCGCTGGTCACCGCTGTGATCCAGAGTTCCACCGCCACTATTGTTCTGACCGTGGCTCTGATTGGCGCAGGCGTGCTGAATCTGCGGCAGGCTGTGTCCATCGTCATGGGCGCGAATATCGGTACCACCGTCACAGCGCAGATCATCCGCCTGGGTTCCATTGAGTCCGACGGCAGCTGGCTGCTCTGGCTGTTTGACACCGACACCCTGGCTCCCGTGGCTCTGGTCATCGGCATCATCCTGGTGATGTTTGTCAAGAGCAAATCCTCCAAAACCATCGGCGATATCTTCATCGGCTTCGGCGTACTGTTCATCGGCCTGAGTCTGATGACTGACGGTGTCAAGCCTCTGATCGGCACTGACGCCTTCGTTTCCTTCCTGGGCGTTCTGAGCAATCCCTTCATCGGCATTGCCTTCGGTCTGATTCTGACGGTAATCGTGCAGAGCTCCTCCGCCACCGTTGGTATGCTGCAGACCGTCGCGGCAATTCCCGGGTCGGGTGTGACCTTCTCAATGGCCTATCCCATCATCATGGGCATCAACCTGGGCACCTGTGTCACCACCGCAATGGTCTGCTCCATTGGCTCCGGCAAGGACGCCAAGCGGACCGGCATCGTTCACATCGCCTTCAACACCATCGGTACCATCGTGTTCATGGTTGTGATGATGCTGATGGAGCGGGCTTCTGTTTTCGGCGCGGAATTCTGGGTGGCTGCTGTGGATGACGGCGGCATCGCCAATTTCCAGACCATCTTCAATCTGCTGACTGCTGTCTTGCTCCTGCCCTTCACCAATCAGCTGGTTGCCCTGTCCAAGGCCATCGTCAAGGACGAGCCTGAGAAGGCCCCCCGTCACCCCGAGCTGTGGGTGCTGGATGAGCGGCTGTACATCTCCCCTGCCATGGCTCTGGGTGAAACCACCAAGGCTGTTGCTGCCATGGGTGCCATTGCACGGGATAATCTGGTGCGCGGCTGCCAGCAGCTGATGAATTACAATCCTGCCCTTGACGAGGAGATCAACGAGGAGGAAGCATGTCTGGACCGGTTCACCGACAAAACCGATATGTTCCTCATCGGTCTGAGCAAGGTCATTGAGTCCGAGGGCGAAGACCGGCAGCTGGATATGCTGATGCAGTCTGTTCCCAACTTCGAGCGCATCGGCGACTATGCCACCAATCTGGTGGAGCTGGGCCAGCAGCTGAAGGCTGACAGCTCCCTGTTCTCTGAAAAGGCCCTGGATGAGCTGCAGCTGATCTGCAAGGCAGTCAACGAAATCATGGACATCACCGTGGAAGCCTTTGCCGAGGACAACAATGAAAAGGCAAAGCGGATCGAGCCTCTGGAAGAGGTCATCGACGACATGGTCCGCATTCTCCGGGATCGCCACACCAAGCGTTTGAAGACTGGCTCCTGCTCTGTGGGCTCCGGTCTGGTGTTTATGGAAGCCCTGACCCATCTGGAGCGGGCCAGCGACCAGTGCTCCTCCATCGCTGTTCTGATGCTGGCACGGCAGGACGAGGCCATCCTGCAGAACCACTATGATTACCTCCGTCAGGTCCACTCCGGCAATGACGCAAGCTACCGCAGAGAGCTGGAGATGCGCCGAGCCCAGTACATCACCGCACTGAAGAACATCTGATTCTTTCCGCAAAATGCCCCGACCGGTCGGTCGGGGCATTTTTGTCATTCTTTCTTTTCTTGGTGGCGTTCGGGGATATGGAGCTTCTGCTTCATCAGCTCTGCAAGCTCGGCGGCTTTCTTGGCTTCCCTGCGGCGTTTGGAGGCCTCCCGTTTTTCCTTGAGCTTGGATTTCAGCTCCGGAGGCTGGTCCTTCAGCTTGTGGGCCGCGATGTTCTTCCTGGTCACCTGGTTTCCGGTGAATTCCCGGAGCAGGGTATAGATTACGCTGACCACAGGGATCATCAGCACCATACCGGCAACGCCCATAAGCTCGCCGCCGATGGTGACGGACACCAGCACCCACATGGAGGGCAGGCCCACGGAGGTGCCCACCACCCGGGGGTAGATCAGACTGTTCTCGATCTGCTGCAGCACCAGAAACAGCACCACAAACCAGACTGCCTGCATGGGATTGTTCACCAGAATAAAAAACGCGCCAAACACGCATCCAATCCAGGCACCCACAATGGGTACAAAGGCGGTAACCGCCACAAGCACACTGACCAGGGGTACATAGGGCATCCGGAACAGGGTCATGGACAGGGCAAACATACAGCCCAGAATGCAGACCTCAATGCACTGGCCTGCCAGGAAATTGGAAAAGGTGGAATTGGTCAGCCGGAATACCCGGATGACTTCATCCGCCCAGGCTTCCGGGAGGAAGGCGTACAGCAGCCGTCTTCCCTGCCGGGCCAGCTGCTCTTTGTTTCCCAGGCAGTAGAAGCAGAACACCAGGCTGACGATGATCGTCCAGATGCCGCTGAATACACTGCCCACAGCGCTGACCGCGCTTCCGAAAATGGAACTCAGGCTGCTGCCTGCCAGATCCAGCATCTGCTGGAACAGGCTTCGCCAGTTCATCTTCTCAAAGTCCGTGTTCTCCCAGAGCCACTTCATGATCTCCGGATGCTCCGCCTGGAACATCTGATACTGACCTTCCACCCGTTCAATGAACCGGGGAAGCTGGCTGGAGATGGTTTCCACGGTCTGGCGGATCTGGGGGATCAGCAGGTAAAACACCAATGACAGCACCAGAAGGATCAGCATCAGGGTCAGGAGAATGGCCGCGAGCCGGGTGTTCTTCAGGCTGGTCTGTTTTTTCAGACCCCGTTCGATGGCCCGCATGGGGACATTCAGAATAAAGGACAGGCAGGCACCCACCAGGAAGGGCATCAGAAGCTCAACGCCCCAGCCCAGCAAGGCTCTGATCCGCTCGGTTTCGTGAAGGAGCCAGTACAGGACGATACAGCCCATGGCACCGAACAGGAGGATAAAGATATTCTTTCGATTCTGCTCCACAGGCGGCTCCTTATCGGCTGCTCAGACGGAGCAGATCGGCACAGAAGGCATCAATGTGCTCTTCCCGGGTGGCCCAGCTGGTGCAAAGACGGATGGCGCTGCTGTGTTCATCCACACGGCACTGGTATGTATAGGCATAGGTTTTGGAAAGCTCCGCCAGGAGGCTGTCGGGCAGGATGGGGAAAAGCTGGTTGGTGGGGCTTTCCGCATAGAAGGAGAAACCGGCCTGGGCAATGGCTTCTCTCAGGCGGTCAGCCATCGCCAGGGCGTGTTTGGAGATCTGGAAATACAGGTTGTTGTCAAAGAGCGTTTCGAACTGGATGCCCAGCAGGCGGCCCTTGGCGAGCATACCGCCGTGCTGCTTGATCAGATAGCGGAAATCTTCCTTCAGGAGGGGATTGGAGATCACCAGTGCCTCACCGAACAGGGCGCCGACCTTGGTGCCGCCGATGTAGAAGGCATCGCACAGAGCCGCCAGATCTGCCATAGTCAGGTCATTCTCCCGGCACATCAGACCGTAGCCCAGACGGGCGCCGTCCAGGAACAGGAACAGCCCCAGCTCCCGGCAGGCATTGCTCAGGGCGGTCAGCTCCTGCTTGCTGTAAATGGTACCCAGCTCTGTAGGATTGGAGATATAGACCAGCTTGGGCTGGGCGGTATGCTCCATGGCTTCATCCTCCCGGTGGGCCTTCACCAGCGCCCGGACCTGGGCGGCAGTGATCTTGCCATCCTCAGAGGGCAGGGCCAGGATCTTGTGACCGGTCGCCTCCACCGCGCCGGTTTCGTGGACATGGATGTGGCCGGTATTTGCACAGACCGCGGCCTGATGGGGCCTGAGGGCGGCATCGATGACCGTCAGATTGGTCTGGGTACCGCCCACCAGAAAATGAACATCCGCATCCGGCGCGCAGCAGGCCTGGCGGATCAGCCGGGCGGCGTTGGCGCAATGGCTGTCGGTACCGTAGCCGGATGTCTGTTCCATATTTGTAGCAATGAGCTGGCGGAGAATGGCCTCGTGGCAGCCCTCGCAATAGTCACTGGTAAAATAAATCATTGGTGGAACCTCCAAAAATACAATATGCTGACATTATACGCACAGATCAGCCCGGTGTCAATCCCGGGCATACTCCCCTGCCCTGCTGCATAGTCTTTCCCTGTCACGGGAAATCACGGGGAGGGATCCTATGATTCATACAGCCGACGCAAGAGCACGAAAGCTTGCCCTGTACATGATCGAAACCGGAGGAACTGTCCGTTCCGCCGCTCTGAAATTCGGGATCTCCAAATCCACTGTCCATAAGGACCTGTCGGAACGGCTGCCGGAAGCAGACCCCGGACTCTATGCCCTTGTCAGAGTTCTGCTTGACCGAAACAAGTCAGAACGGCACATCCGGGGCGGTCTCGCCACCAGGGAGAAATATCGCAAAGCCTGAAGCAGCCGCCGGAATATTCTTTCCGGCGGCTGTTCCCTGTCATTAACAAAGCGGAAAGTCAGACTCCATCCTGTTCCACCAGATACACGGAAAAGGGCAGGCCCATATTCTCCGTATAGGCCCGGCGGTAGCGGGGCTCTGCATATGTATCCTGTTCCAGCTCCGCCGGATCGTCCACCACCGCAACGAATTGTTTTCCGGCATCCATCAGCCGGGCGATGGTCTCGTTCTTGAATCGGGTGAGGAATCCAATCTGGTCGGACTCGTTCCGGTAGATGGCAACGGCCCACTCGTCGAATTTGTTATCCGGCTCCCGGTACAGCAGCAGCTCATCGCCTGGCTTCCGTGCATCAAGCGCCTTCTGGTCTGCTTCATCTCTGATATAGTACTGTATTCCTGCCAGCCCGGTCTTCAGAACCAGAATCCGATGCTCTTTGGGCTTGGAGGTGTCACGCCGGTATAATCTTCCCCGTAAAACGGCAGATGCCTCCTGCATCTGTTTATCCATATCGCTTCGCCTCCCCGTTCTTGATCCGTATTTGCTCCGTCAACCGTCCGATCTTTTTCTCCACCTCCAGCCGGCGGTATTCCAGCTCCTTTTTTGTATGCCTCCACCTGTTCAGGGTCTGAAAGCATTTCTGCTGCGGTGAAGGGGAAATCCTGCTTCATTGTACTTCTTCATCCAAACCGAGGCTTTGTCTGTTTCATATTCCGGGATCTGGCAGTCATGGTGCAGATCGTCAGCCACTTCCATAATCAGGTCACAAAGCTCCAGATTGCTGATATACTTCTCCGGAATACCCTTCAGACCCAGCTTTGCACCCAGAATGTTGCCGGTGACCGCTCCGGTGGAGTCGCTGTCGCCGCTGTGATTGACCGATGCGATCAGCGCCCGATCGAAGTCGTTCTCATATTTCAGCGCACAGTAAATGGCAATGGCCAGGGTTTCCTCTGCCACCCAGCCAGCGCCCAACTGAGCGATGGCTTTGGTATCTTCCAAATTTTGTTCCGCCAGCTCACAAGCTTTCAGTATCAGATCTTTCAGCATCTGCATCTGGTCTGCTTCCGGGTACAGCTGCTCCACCACGGAAATGGCATGATCCACCGCTTTACTCACAGACAGTTCCTCATTCCCTGCCAGCTCATAAATCATGTGGGCCAGAACCGCCGCTGGAAGGTAGCCCAGCTGATGACCATGGGTCAGAGCCGCTGCCTCGGCACCTATTCTTGCCACTTCTTCCGCAGGCCATTTCTTGTCAACGAAGTACAGGCCAATGGGTGCCACACGCATCACGCCGCCGCAGCCCTTGCTGTTGTTAATTGGCTTTTCTACGGTTCCGTCACAGCCGTTTTCAATGGCACTCATGCAGGTCATGCCCGGGGCTCTCCGGCTGTACAGGTCCCGGATATAGGACAGCCAGGAGCAGCGGTACTCGCCCTTCTCGGGATATTGCCCCTTCTGGGTTTTCAGCCAATCCTGATAAGCCAGCCTGATGCAGCTTGCGTAGCTGCCCATAACGCCCCGGGTCATTCCCCGGGTGGTTCCCAACAGCAGGCCGGTGGCTGTGAACAGGGTCATCTGGGTGTCATCAGAGATCAGGGCAACCCCGTTGTGCAGTTCATACGACCTGATTCCAGACGCTCCGTATTTCTTTTGAATGGACTTGATGTCCATAAACTCCACTTCATAACCCAGGGCATCACCAGCGGCACCGCCGATCAGACAGCCCCGGAATTTGTCCAGATTTCTCATTACCGTTCTCTCCTCTCGTATGTTTCATCTGGTATCAGTACATCCCAGTCTTCTTCCCGATTCAAGCGATTACTTGCCCCGTTTCTTGAAATCCTCGTCGATGCGTTTCTTCCAGTCCCGGCTCAGAGGTGCGCTGCAGCAGCGGACGGACTCGATGGCATCGCTGACCACCTCGTAGTTCAGGGCGGTGCCTGCGCTGTCGCAGCGGAAGTTTACGGCCCGATCCTCGCCGATTCCCAAGGTAGCTGCGGTGCCAATTGCGTCGATATTGGCTCCCAGGAACAGGAACTCCCAGCCGTATTTTTCCTGCTCGTGCCGGATCATCTGGCGAACCTTCTGGGCGGAATATTCCCGGCTGGCGTTCTCCATGCCGTCGGTGGTGATGACGAAGATGGTCTTTTCAGGACGATCCTCTTCCCTGGCGTACTTATGGACATTGCCGATGTGGTGGATGGACTTGCCAATTGCATCCAGCAGCGCGGTACAGCCGCGAACCCAGTAGTCCTCCCGGGTCATGGGACGGATCTTCTGAATATCCACCCGGTCATGGATCACCTCGGTGTGGGTGTCGAACAGGACGGTGGATACATAGGCTTCGCCGGGAGCGGCCTTCTGCTTGGCAATCATGGAGTTGAAGCCACCAATGGTGTCAGCCTCCAGACCGGCCATGGAGCCGCTACGGTCAAGGATAAATACGATCTCAGTCAAATTCTTTCTCATAATAAAAACCTCCTGTAATGTGCGTGTTTTAGCTTACACCCACATTATAGGAGGTTATGAAGTTCATTTGGTCAACTGTCAGGGGACTTTTTCCAGCAGCGCCATGGCCTGCCGGTATTTTTCTGCCCGGGCCAAGGCCGTTTCATCCACATGATCCAGCCGGTTCAGATCGCTGTTGTGGCGAAGGTCAGCCAGCTTTACCGCTCTTGCGATGGGGTTTTCCTTTAACTTTGCAACATATTCCATGTAGGGCACAGAATCATCATGCGTCAGCAGCGACAGGGCTTCCAGTACCTCCGCCGGGAAACCCATATTCCCCAGGTCATCCAGGGTGCAGTCCGTATCCTCCACCACATCATGAAGGAGTGCCGCGATGGTGGTCAGTTCCTCCTTCATCTGCTCTGCCAGATGGAATGGATGGAACACATAGGGCATGCCGCTTTTGTCCACCTGGTTCTTGTGGGCTTCAAAGCACAGCTTCATAGCCTTTTTCGTCAGTTCGGTATAGATCATGCATTTCCTCCTATCAGCATCTGGTCGAACTCATATAGAATCGTATTAATCTCAACAATATTGAACTGGTTATGCTCGATGCAGTATCGGATAATCAGATCGAATTTGCTGCTGTTGGTCAGAGTATAGCCTGCTCTTCCGATCAAATCCTGGGTGCCTTCCCGATCCAGCTCCAGAGCCAGGGTCGGTTTGCTGGGCTGGTAGTGTGGGGTGCTGAGGATTTTGGAGAAGTGCTGCTTGGAGATCTGGGCTTTTTTATAGACGGTGGAATTCTTCAAACCGGGCCCACAGTATGGATCAAATACTCTGCCTGCAAGTTGTACGCAGGAGTGATTGCCGCCTGGCCGGGCAGGAAAGGTGGGGATAGGATCATCCGGCGATGGGAGGTTTTTCAGAATTTCGCGAACAGACGGACCGCTTTTCGGATTGTCCGATACAGGGGGCCTTCCAGCTCCTTCTGGGCATCGCTCAGCTTCTCCCGGATGGGGATATGCTGGGGACAATGGCCCTCACACTTGCCGCACTTGACGCAGTTGGAGGCGGCGGTGGAGTTTTTCCGGAGCATGGTGCAGATCATATAGTCCACAAAGCCCCAGAATTTTCCCTCCTGATAGCGGCGGTTATAGGCGGCAAAGGTGCCGGGAATGTCCACATTTTTCGGGCAGGGCATACAGTAGCCGCAGCCGGTACAGCCAACCTTCATCCTGGCATTGATGGCCCGAACCACCTTCCGAAGCATTTCCTCTTCTTCCGGGCCCAGCTCGCCGATCTCAGTGGTGGAGGCAGTCCGGATATTGTCCCGGACCATTTCATCGGAGTTCATACCGGACAGCACCACAGTAACCTCCGGCTGATTCCACAGCCAGCGGAAGGCCCACTGGGCAGGGGTATGCTGAATTTTGTAGTCCGCGAAAATCTGCTTGGCTTCCTCCGGCAGACGGTTCACCAGCTTTCCGCCCCGGAGGGGTTCCATAATGATCACAGGAATTCCCTTGCTGTGGGCATGATGGAGGCCTTTCCGGCCAGCCTGAGAATGCTCGTCCATGTAGTTATACTGAATCTGGCAGAAGTCCCAGTCCCAGGCGTCGATCAGCCGGCAGAACATATCGGAATTTCCATGATAGGAAAAGCCCACCTGGCGGATGGCGCCGCTGGCCTTCTTTTCCGCCAGCCAATCCTCGATTCCCAGTTCCTTCATCCGGTTCCAGGTGTCGGTATCGGTGAGCATGTGCATCAGGTAGTAGTCCACATGGTCCGTGCGCAGGCGGCGAAGCTCTTCTGCAAAGAGCTTCTCCAGTCCCTCCCTGCTCTTGATGAGATAGTGGGGCAATTTGGTGGCGATGTACACCTGGTCACGGATGTGATTCCGTTCCAGAATCTCACCCAGAGCCGCCTCACTTCCGGGATAGATGTAGGCAGTATCAAAGTAATTTACGCCGCCCTGAATGGCGGTCAGAAGCTCCCGTTCCGTTTCCTCCAGATCGATGCGACCGGCCTTTGTGGGAAAGCGCATACAGCCAAAACCCAAAACGGAAAGCTGATTGCCGTATTTGTCTGAACGATAATGCATGGAATACCCCCCCAGTGAAAAAAGTTTGGCTTCATTATACTCCAGGAATGGCACCGATGCAATGGAAATCCCCAAAAAAGGCGCTCCGTCCCAAGGAAGGAACGGAGCGCAGGGGGAATTAGAGATCGTCCGCGTCCTGGACGGGAACCTCATAGGGCAGCTCCGGATGTCCGGTGTACATCCCCAGAGGGTCCATCACCGAGGGGCCAAAGGTGCCATCGGGACCAACCGGCCAGGTCACTTCCGTAATGGACCATCTGTTCTTCTTTTTCTCCATAAAAACCACCTCCATGGCTAGTTTTGCACGGAGGTGGTCAGAATATTCACAGGAAGGCCGCAGCAATGCCGAAGCAGAGCAGGGTCAGAGGATAGGCTGCGTAATTGAATGCCCGGTTCTGGGTGCCCGGCTCGCCATTATACAGGTTGATGGCAAAGGCGGACATAGGAGCTGCCAGGTAAAACATGGACATGGTAACACACATACCGGCGGCGCCGCAGGCAACCATGGTGCGGAAATTGGTCTTGTTGCGGAATGCCCAGAAGGCGGTGGTCATAATGACCATTGCACCGGCATCCGCAATGGACAGCATCCGGCTCCAGAGGACAGCGGCCACAACAAAAGCGACCCGAAGAAGCACATTCACCGCCTTCTTTTCCGCGTAACGGCGGAACAGAAGCAGCAGCACAAAGCTCAGCACCAGGCCAAAGGCAGGATTTCTGCTGGAAAAGTCGATGAACCTGCTGGACATAGCCAGATTATAGGGGATCTCCGCCGCCAGGGCCATCAAAGTCACACGGGTCAGGTATTTTTTCCAGTCAGAGGTATGAAGAAAGCCCTCCACCAGAAGGAACGCGAAAATAGGGACTGCGCAGGTGGAAATGGCCTGGCATACCAGGGCCACCGTTGCCAGAAGCATCATGGAGGGATCGGCGTTCAGAATCTCCATCAGCTGGGACGTGGACACAGCGCCAACGCCAAAAATGTTGTTCTGGATCAGGCTCTGGCCGGCAATGCCCATCAGCAGGAATACATAGCCCCAGGTTCTCAGTGCGTTGCCTGTGATGCCGCTGGGTCTGTCGGATCGATTGAGGGTCATGGGTTTCTCTCCTTCAAAGGGAATTCAGGCCCCCCTTTTTGGGGGGCCTGTTCAACGCTGGGATAATCAGGCCTTGGGAAGCAGAACTGCGACGCCGAAGGGAGGCAGCTCCAGGGTTGTGTCGTTCATGGCGATGGCACCGCCGTCGGCACTCAGAGAAGCCACCAGCGTCCAGTCCGCATAGGCAGACAGATCTACCTGGGCAGCTTCTGCGTTGATGTTCATCAGAACAATGCACTGCTGGTCATTCCAGATTTTCCGGAAGGCGCTGATGCAGTCCTTGTTCAGCTCCACCTCGCACTTGGACGCACCGTGGGAGATCACGGGCAGCGCCTGGCGGATGGCGATGGCCTGACGGTAATAGTTGTAGATGGAGGAATCATCGTTTTCCTGGGTCTCCAGGGAACCGAAGCGATATTCCTCCGGCAGGGTGCATTCGGGAGGAGGATTGGTGACACCGTTGTTCCGGGCCTCATTCCACACAAAGGGAGCGCGCTTGCTGGGGTCGTTGCCGCTGCCGGACATTCCGATCTCTTCACCGTAATAGATGAAGGCGCTGCCGGACATGAACAGGTTCATGGCACCTGCCAGCTTGATCTTGTTCTCATCATAATTGCAGAAGCCTGCAATACGGCCCACATCGTGATTGGACAGGAAGGGCGCGTCGATATAATTGGGATTGGACTCGGAATAACCGGTATCCGCCTGCTCCAGTGCGGTGGCGAAGCCGGAAACCTGGTTGGGATTGCCTGCGCCACGGAGGACGGAAATGATCTTACCCTCGGAATTGCCGAAAGCAAAATCAAAAATGCTGGTGATGCCGCTGGTGTAGTATTCCTTGATGGTCCGGAAGTTCTCCCAGACCTCGGCCACCAGGTATACATCCTCCTTCAGAGACTGAGCGGTGGTCTGAATCCAGTTCAGAACCTCCACATTGGCACTGACCTTGCCGGAGTAGAACTCCTTGGCGGCATCCAGCCGGAAGCCTGCAACGCCCTTGTCAATCCAGAACTGCATCACATCACGGATGGCAGCCCGGACAGCCTCATTGCCCAGGTTCAGATCGGGCATATGGGGAGAGAACATACCTTCATAATACCAGTCGGTGCCGGGAACCTGATGGTAGCCGGAGCCGCCTTCCCGGTTGAAATAATAATAACCGAAGAATTCACACTCGTCAACACTGGGCTCGGCACCCTCAGGCAGATTCTGAAGATATTCCACAGCAGAAAGGAACCAGGGATTGTCGTTGCCGGTATGGTTCACCACCAGGTCGGTGATCACATGGATATCCCGGGCGTTGCACTCGGCAATCAGGGCCTCGAAATCCTCCATGGTGCCGTACTGGGGGTCAATGGCATAGTAGTCGGCAACGTCATACTTATGATAGCTCTGGCTGGGATGGATAGGCATGAACCAGATGCCGTTGATGCCCAGGTTCTCCAGGTAATCCAGCTTGGAGATCACGCCCTGGAGATCGCCGATGCCGTCGCCATCGGAATCGCAGAAGGAGTAGACGAAGATTTCGTACCAGGTGCGATAGTTGTCGTCGGGGCTTTCACCCAACTTGCTGATTTCGGCAATGGCCGCTTCTGTCAGCGCTGCTGTCTTGGGCTCCGTGGGCTGAGTATCCAGAGCCGCCCCCGAGGTGGTCTCGGGGGCGGTGGTTTCGGTATTGTCACCAGTGGAAACACAGCCGACCAAAAGGAGCATTGCAAGCAGCAGGCACAAAATTCTTGTGACCCGCTTCATAGGCAATTAACCCTTGACGGCGCCGCCCATTGCTTCCTGGTAGCACTTCTGAGTCATCAGGTACAGGATAGAAATGGGGATGGAGATCAGAACAGCACCGGCGCAGAAGCGGACGAACCAGACTTCCACGTACTCCTTCTCCAGCATGTTGAACAGGCCGATGGAGACGGTCCAGTACTGGGACTTGGTACCAGCGATAACCTTGGCGAACACGAAGTCCATCCAGGGGCCCATGAAGGAGGTGATGATCTGATAGACGATCATGGGCTTGCACAGAGGCAGGGTGATCTTGGTGAAGACCTGCCAACGGGTGCAGCCGTCGATCATGGCAGCCTCGTCCAGAGACTTGGGAATGGTGTCCATGTAACCCTTCATGACATGGAAGCCAACACCAGCGCCGGAAGAGTAGCAGATGATCAGGGACAGGTAGATCTTGTCGCCCTCGGTCATGCCCAGAGCCTTCAGAATGAAGTAGACAGCGACCATGGACATGAAGCCGGGGAACAGGGTGATGACCATGGCGGTGTTCATGTAGGGCTTACGCATCTTCCACTTGACGCGGGACAGAGAGAAGGAAACTGCCAGCACAAAGAAAGTGGAGATCACGCAGGAGCAGCATGCCACGAAGAAGGTGTTCATGAACATCCGGGGGAAGTTGATGGTGGTGAAGTCCGTGAACAGAGCGATGTAGTTCTTCAGGGTGTACTTCTCGGGCAGGAACGTGGAAATGAACTGGCCGATGCCGTCACGGAAGGACTGCATGATGACCCAGAAGAAGGGCAGCAGCCAGACCACGCACATGATGGACAGGAAGATATAGGTAATGATGTCAGCGGTAAGCCGCTTGGCCTTCATTCCGCCTTCAGATTTCTTAGCCATTATTTGAACGCCTCCTCATCCTTGTAAGATCCGCTGGAGCGGTAAGTGACCAGGGACACGACAGCCAGCACCACGAAGGTGAAGATGCCGATGACAGCGCCCATGTTGTACTTCTGCTGGTCGACGGTCAGCTTATACAGCCAGGTAACGAGCAGGTCGGTGTCGCCTGCGGTGTTGCCGATCTGCAGGGGCTCGCCGCGAGTCAACAGATAGATCACGTTAAAGTTGTTGATGTTGCCGGTGAACTGGGTGATGATGTAGGGAGTCAGCACGAAGATCATGTAAGGCAGAGTGATATTCATAAACTGCTGCACAGCGTTGGCACCGTCGATGGTGGCGGCCTCATACTGCTCAGCGGGGATATTCTGCAGAATACCGGTAACCTGCATGATGGTATAGGGAATACCGACCCAGCAGTTGATCACGATGACTGCGACACGGGCCCAGGTTGCGTTGCTGAAGAAGGGCAGCGCGGTGTCGATCAGGCCGGAGTCAAGCAGCATCCGGTTGATGATACCCTGGGGCATCAGCATGGAACGGATGATCATCAGAGAAACGAACTGGGGAATTGCGATGGTCAGGGACAGGCAGCCACGCCACAGACCCTTCAGCTTGATGGTCTTGCGGTTGATGATGATGGCCACGAAGGTACCCAGGAAGAAGTTCAGGAAGGTTGCGAAGAAGGCCCAGATCAGAGTCCAGGTCAGAACGTCACCGAACTGCTTACCGATGGCGTTGGTGGAGCTGAACAGTGCCTTGAAGTTGTCCAGACCAACCCAGTTGAACAGCACCAGAGTGTTGTTGTCCTTGGAGTAGTCGGTGAATGCCATGCTCATCATGTAGAGCAGGGGCAGGATGGTGAAAACAGCAATGGCTGCGGTGGGCAGGATCATCAGCAGCTTGTGGATGTTCTCGTCGAACAGGGTCTTGAAATCATCGACAAAGCCCAGAACCTTCTCACCATTGCGCTTCATGGTCTGTGCCTTGTAGCCGCTGCGAACGGCCATCTGCCACACAAACACCAGCAGGGCAATGATGCACAGGGCAGCAATGCCGTAGAGCAGGATCAGCTGGGACTGGTCACCCATGACGTACTCATAGATGCCCTTGTCGTCATTCCAGACTTCCTGCATCTCTCTGTCACCCAGAGAGGGCAGCAGCTTGATGTAATCCATGCCTTCACCCAGGAACAGGAAGGCAAAGACGCCCAGTTCAATGGCCAGGAAAATCAGGCCCTTGATGAGCTGACCGTTGAGCATATTGCCCAGGCCCATAATCAGGCAGGACGCCCAGACCACAGGTCCGCCGTTCTGCAGGGCAGCAAGCAGGGAATAGGGATCTTTTCCACTGTTCCGCTTTGCTGCGGCTTTGGTTAACGTATTGGACACGTTATCATCTCCCTTATTTTCTGGAATCCGCTGAAGCAACCGGTTGCCCAGCAGATTAGTCAAAAGGCGGCGGCAGGAGCGATTCCAGCCGCCGCCAGGTGCTTAGAGCTTAGCGGAAAGAACTATGGATTACAGGCCGGAGTTGTTCAGGCCAGCGTTCCACTGCTCGGTCTTCTCAGCGGCGTTGTCAGCGTTGATCTCGCCGTTGACCAGAGCCTTGCCCATGGAGTCAGCGTTGCCCCAGTAGGTGCCCATCTCGGGGATGGTGGGCTGCAGGAAGGAGGTGTTGGCGATGGTGTCGTTCTGAGCGACAGCAGCGGGATCGGCATCGTACTTGCCGGACTCGATCAGAGCAACGGAGCAGGGGATAACCTCGCCGTTACGCAGCTCGTAGTGCAGATCCTGCATCTCAGCAGAGCCCAGCCAGCCAGCCAGCAGGGAAGCAGCCTTCAGGTTAGCGGAGTTGGGGTTGACGCCGTAAGCCTTGGAGCCAGCGAAGGAACGCAGCTGGCACTCCTGGCCGTTGATGGTGATGCAGGGCAGCTGAGCAGCAGCGTAGTTCTCGCCCAGAGCGTCCTTGTAGTTCTTTGCATCCCAAGTGCCGGAGAACATAGCACCGATGGAGCCGTTACGGATGCCGTCCAGACCGGCGCCGCCGCCGCCCTCAACCAGAGTGCCAGCTGCCAGAGCGTTGGCAATGTACAGGGTAGCAGCAGTACCAGCCTCGCCGCCGAAGGTGATGCCCTGAGAAGCATCGCCCACGCCGCCGTACATGTTACCGCCAGCAGCGAAGTAGAATGCGGGCAGGTGCCAGGTGTTGGTGACTTCGAAGCCAACGGGCTTGATGGCCATCATGGCATCCAGGGACTTGATGTCCTCCTCGGAGTAGACGGACTTGTCGTAGTACATGAACCAGGTGTTGCCGGTGAAGGGAACGCCGTACAGAGCGCCGTCAACGGAAACAGAGGTGATCATGGTCTCGGAGTTGTCAGCCTTGACCTGAGCCTCAACGTCGCCGCCCAGACGAGCGATGGCGTTGGCCTGCAGCAGGGAGCCCAGCTGGTCGTTGGCGTACATGTAGACGTCAGCAGCAGCAGAGGGGTCCTTGGAAACCTGGCCGCCGGCATCGCCCTCAGCGCAGATTTCAAAAACGAAGGTGATGTTCCATTCGGGATGTGCCTCAGCGAACTTGGCACAAGCAACCTGCAGGAAGCTGTTCTCGTCGACCTGGTCCTCAGCGGGGCCCCAGACCTTCAGGGTGATTGCCTCGGGCTCAGCGGTGTTGGGCTGAGTCTCGACGGGCTTGGTTTCGTTGTTGCCAGCGTTGGGAGCGGTGGTCTCGGGAGTCTTCTCGCCGCAGGCGACCAGACCCAGAACCATCACAACTGCCAGCAGCAGAGCAATGAGCTTCTTCATTTGTTTTTTCCTCCTTAAAATGATGGAACTTTTATATGCTGTCACAGCCTGAGGCTGTAAAAGCCGGGAGCGGAGCCCGTTTTGCAACGCAAAACAGGCAGAAAAGGGATATCCCTTTTCTGAAATGTTGCATTGCGATTGCGCAAGTTGCGCAATCGGTTGTTCGTTCCCCACAAGTTTACCATTTCACAACAGACCTGTCAACGGTACTAAATGCCGATAATTGCTCTATTTTTTTGTGCGTTTTTGACAATTGGGAACGATTCCATTTCTTCTTTTGACGAGAGATTCCGCCGTTGTTTTTTGGGTTGATGATTGCATTTCCGGGTAATATATGGTATAGTTGGAAATCAGAAACCAGCAATCAGAAAAGAGGTCCATTTTCATGCTTGAAATACAGAATCTCCGTTTCACCGTTGACGGAGGCAAGGATATCCTCCGGGATGTGAGCCTGACCATTCCCGACAAGCGGTTTATCGTCATCACCGGCCCCAACGGCGGCGGTAAGACCACCCTGGCCCGCTCCATCATGGGCATCAACCAGCCCACCGGCGGCAAGATCCTCTGGAACGGCACCGATATCACCAATATGGATGTTTCCGAGCGGGCAAAGCTGGGCATCAGCTACGGCTTCCAGCAGCCGCCCCGGTTCAAGGGTATGCGCGTCCGGGATCTGCTGGACATCGCTGCCGGTGAAGCTCTGGGCCACGACAAGGCCTGCGCCTATCTGACCCAGGTGGGTCTGTGTGCCAAGGACTATGTGGACCGGGATGTGGACGCTTCCCTCTCCGGCGGTGAGGTCAAGCGCATTGAGATCGCCACCGTATTGGCCCGGCGGAGTGAGCTGATGATCTTCGATGAGCCCGAGGCCGGCATCGACCTGTGGAGCTTTGCCCGGCTGACTGAGACGTTCCGTTCCATCCATGACAAAAAGGAAGCCACCATCATCATCATTTCCCACCAGGAGCGGATCATCCGTCTGGCCGATGAGATCATTCTGCTGGCCAACGGTCAGGTTTCCGACCGGGGCGACGCGGATGTGATCTATCCCAAACTCATGGGCCTGACCATGGCAGGCTGCAATATGCTGGAGGTGGACCGGAAATGCTGAATGAGATCCAGAAGCAGATCCTTGCCGTAGTATCCGGCATGGCTGAGGGCGCCCAGGGCGCAGTGAACATCCGGGCCGACGGCAAGAAGGCCTACCGCTCCAACACCCCCAATGTCCGCATTGAGAGCAAGACGGACAAGGAGGGCATCGACATTTTCGTGGAGCCCCACACCGTGGCTGACCATGTGTATATCCCTGTGGTTATCACCGAGGAAGGCTTCCACGATGTGGTCTACAATGATTTCTACATCGGCGAGGGCGCAAAGGTCACCATCAACGCAGGCTGCGGCATTCACAACTGCTCCGGCTGCGACTCTGAGCATGACGGCATCCACACCTTCCACATCGGTAAGAACGCCCAGGTCACCTACTCCGAGGTTCACTACGGTGACGGTGAGGGCGAGGGCAAGCGGATTCTGAATCCCCAGACCATTCTGTATTTGGATGAGGGCGCAAAGGTTACTCTGGAGACCACCCAGATCCGGGGTGTGGACGACACCAAGCGCTACACCAAGGCCGTTCTCTCCGGCCCCAACGCCGAGTTCATTGTCCAGGAAAAGCTGCTGACTCATGACAATCAGGTGGCAGAATCTGAAATGGACATCATCCTGGACGGCGAGAACTGCCGCACCCGGGTTATCTCCCGTTCCGTTGCCCAGGATCAGTCCACCCAGATCTTCTACCCCAGAGTGGTGGGCAACTGTGCCTGCTTCGGTCATGTGCAGTGCGACTCCATTATTATGGGCAAAGCAAAAGTGCGCTCCATCCCCGAGATTTCCTGCAACCATGTGGACGCAGGCCTGGTGCATGAGGCCGCCATCGGCAAGATTGCAGGCGACCAGATTCTGAAGCTCCAGACCCTGGGTCTGAGCTATGAGGAGGCCGAGGCCAAGATCCTGGAGGGCTTCCTGCGGTAATGTTTGACATCACACTGATCGTCATGGGCAAGCTGAAGGAGAAGTTCTACATCTCCGCCGCCGCCGAATACGAAAAGCGGATGAAGGCCTACTGCAATTTCAGGCTCCTGGAGCTGCCGGAGCATCGTCTGCCGGAGAACCCCTCCCCTGCCGAGATTCAGACAGGGCTTGAGAAGGAAGCGGAGCTGATTTTGCAGAAGATCCCGAAGAACGCCTGGTTCTGTGTGCTGACCCCCGAGGGAAAGATCATTTCCTCCGAGGAGCTGGCGGACAAAATGGCGGATGTGAAGAATTCCGGTCGGTCCAGCGCCTGTTTTCTCATCGGCTCCAGCTTCGGTATGGCACAGCGAATCAAGGACAAGGCGGATTTCAGACTGTCCATGAGCCGCATGACCTTCCCCCACCATCTGGCAAGGGTCATGGTGCTGGAACAGCTCTACCGGGCCGAGGCCATTCAGGCCGGCAGCAAATACCATAAATGATGCAAAGCTGCGCAGGCAACCCCCTGCGCAGCTTTTGACTTTTTCTCCCGGCTGTGATACAATTACATTACTCCAAAGAAAGCGAGGATCAGAATATGGATATGATCATCAACGCATACGTAATGATGTGGAAGAATTACGCCAACTTCTCCGGCAAGACCAACATTCCCGGCTTCTGGTGGGCCATTCTGGCAGACCTGGTTATTGGCTGGGTTCTGGGCTTCATCCCCTTTGTGGGTACGGTTTATGCTCTGGCCGTCATTATTCCCACCATCGCCATTGCGGTGCGGCGGATGCATGATGCCGGACTGCACTGGGCACTGCTGTTTCTGAACTGCATCCCGATTCTGGGACAGATCGCCTGTGTGATTCTGCTCTGCCAGCCCAGCAAGAACCCCAACGTCATCGATATTGATTCCCTGTAAGAATGCATCCCACCCGGAAAACCGGGTGGGATTTATTATCCGAAATCATGGCGAAACCCACCATCGCTTCCCAGTTGTTCAAGGGCGCAGATGATTTCTTCAACCTGCGCAAAGCACGCTTCATCGCTCAGACTATCATCACGGACAACATCCCTGATCCGGCACAGAGCCTGATAAGTGGAGTCCTTCATCCACCGCTCCATTTCAGGAGATAATGCAAGTACGATATTCCCCTGCTCCAATCCATGCAGAATCATCTGCTGATACAATTCCATCAAAAACACCTCTGTGTGGGGATTATATCCCCTTAATAATCAAGATTATAACCCCCATAATAATTTGTGTCAAGATGGAGGTTGTGTCTATGATTATATATGATAAGCTGTGGAAAACCATGTCGAAAAAAGGCTTCACCACGTATATGCTCCGGGAAAAATGTGGAATTGACAGCAAGACCATCCGCCGTCTCCGAGCCAACGACAATATGGAAACCAAAACACTGAACAAACTCTGCGCAGTATTGGACTGCACTTTGGATGAGATTGCAGAGTATGTAAAAGATTGATGATACAGCCGCTCCGCCCGGGAAACCGGGCGGTTTTTCGTAAGCGGCAATCCGTGGATTGCCGAACGGGTCGTCGAGGACGCCGACCCCTACGGTTTCAGCATACGCAGAAATGGCGCACCGTTTTCACGGTGCGCCATTAACGCATTATCTGGAGTTTCTGACTTCCATGAACATGGCTTCCACGGTGCGGGTGGTTTCCGGGTTCAGGAAGGCATAGCTGGAAGCCTTGATAAGCTTCTCTGCCGCAGGATAGGAGATCTCAGATTCCGCAACCTCGGGGTCCAGGAACTGCTTGGCCTCGCTGATGGGAGTGGAGTAGCAGACCCATTCCATATTGGCGGCGGAGATTTTGGGATCGCAGAGGAAGTTGATGAACAGCTCCGCTGCTTCCTTCTCCTTGGCACAGCTGGGGATGCAGATGGAGTCGATGAACAGGTTGAAGCCCTGGTGCTCCGGCAGATAGAAGGACAGGGCAGGATTTTCCTCTGCCATGGTCAGATAGTCGCCTGCGTAGTAGGGGGCGATCCAGGCTTCCTCGTTCTGCATGATGCCGAAGATCTCGTCCATGACATACTGCTGCAGGACGGGCTTCTGCTCCATCAGATACTGGGCGCACTCCGTCAGCTCTCCCTCG
The DNA here is from genome assembly GCA_017506735.1 of Oscillospiraceae bacterium. GTDB lineage: Bacteria > Bacillota > Clostridia > Oscillospirales > Oscillospiraceae > Faecousia. Next base: position 84,462 of record JAFVMW010000046.1, read on the forward strand.
TCGGTGGTGTTCACATCGTAGCCCAGCATGTACTGGGTGATACCAAAGGCGTCACGGGAGTTGCCGAACATCAGAATCTTATCGGTATACTTCTCGTTCCACAGCAGCTCCCAGCCGGTAACATCGGCTTCATCCACATATTTGGAGTTGTAGATGATGCCCACAGTACCCCAGGTATAGGGGACGGAATACTTGTTCTCCGGATCAAAGGAGGTGTTGCGGAAGGTTTCGTCAATATACTGATAGTTGGGGATATTGTCGAAGTTCAGCTCCAGGAGCATATTCTCGCTGATCAGCCGGGCGATCATATAGTCAGAGGGGATGATCACATCCACGGTGATGCCGCCGTTGGCCAGCTTGGAGTACATGATCTCGTTGGAGTCGTAGGTGGAGTAGTTGACCTTGATGTTGGGATAGGCCTCCTCGAAGGCGGCGATGATGTCCAGGGAATCATCAGAGCCGTCGGCGATATACTGGCCCCAGTTGTAGACGTTAATGGTCACGCTCTCCTCAGGGCCGGCAGGCAGCTCGGTCATGGTGTACTCGCTGACCACTGGAGGCTCCGCGCCGTTGTTGCCGATGAAGATGGCGCAGCCAACCACAATGGCCAGAGCAGCGGCGCCTGCCACAGCGATCTTGACGATCCGTCCGGCGCTGCGCTCGCTGGCGGCACCCCGGGAACGGGTCTTTCTCTGCTCGCCTCCAAGCTGCAGGAGGTTGGAAATCACCATCAGCAGGAAGATCAGCAGGAACATCAGGGTGAACATGGCGTAGACCTTGGGCTGGATGGGCTTTTTTGTGTAGGAATAGATTTCAACAGGCAGTGTGGTGAAATCCAGACCGGACACAAAGTAGCTGATAACAAAATCGTCCAGGCTCATGGTGAAGGCCATGATGGCACCGGTGACGATGCCGGGCATGATCTCGTGGATAGTGACCTTAAAGAAGGACTGCATGGGGGTACAGCCCAGGTCCATGGCGGCATCCACCAGGGAATTGTCCATCTGATGGAGCTTGGGCATCACATTCAGCACCACATAGGGCAGGCTGAAGGTGATATGGGCAATAAGGAGCGTCCAGAAGGTCAGGCTGTCACGCTGGCCAAGCATCCTGGTACCCACGAACACGAACAGCAGACTCAAGCTGACACCGGTGACAATATCGGGGTTCGTCATGGGGATATTGGTCAGCGTCATGGCGATTTTGCGCATCCGGGGCTTCAGATTGTGGATGCCCACAGCCGCCACCGTGCCGAACACCGTAGCGATGGAGGTGGACAGCACGGCCACAATCAGGGAGTTTGCCAGCAGATTCAGCAGGCCGTCATCCTGGAACAGTTCAATGTAGCGGTTCCAGGTGAAGCTCTCGAAATGGGCGATGTCCTTGCCGGTGTTGAAGGATGCCACGATCAGCACCGCCATGGGGATATAGAGGAAAATGAAGATCAGAATGGTGATCAGACGGTTTGCGCGTTTCATACGATGACACCGCCTTCCTCATCATCACCGGCGAAGCGGTTCATAATGCCGGTGCAGACAAATACCAGCAGCATCAGCACCAGGCTCAGGGCCGCGCCCAGGTTGGGGTTGTTGCCCTGCTTGAACTGGCGCTCGATGACGTCGCCGATGAGCACAGTCTCGGTGCCGCCCAGCTTCTGGGAAATGTAGAAGGTGGACACAGCAGGGACGAAAACCATGGTGATGCCGGTGACGATGCCGGGAAGGCTCAGGGGGAAGATGACCTTGCTGAACACCTTGGCACCGTTGCAGCCCAGATCCTCGGCAGCCTCCACCAGGCGGTGGTCGATCTTGACCAGGGTGGAGTACAGAGGCAGGATCATGTAGGGCAGGTAGTTATACACCATGCCAAGCACCACCGCGCCGGGGGTACGGATCATGGAGATGGGCCCGATGCCCAGTCTGCCCAGGAAGGTGTTGATGATGCCCGTATCCTGCAGCAGGCCCACCCAGGCCAGAGTGCGCAGCAGGAAGCTCATGCACATGGGCAGCATCACCAGCATATACAGGAACTTCTGGGCTACGGGCTTCTGGTGGGCGATAAAGTAAGCCACGGGATAGCCCATCAGCAGACAGATAAAGGCGGACACCACAGAATAGGCCACCGACTGCCAGAACACCGGCAGATAGGCATCCAGGTTCTTCAGATTGTCAAAGGTAAACTTGCCGGTGGCAGGATCGGTCAGAGCGTAAAAGCCCACCACACACAAGGGGATCAGGGTGAAGGCCACCATCCAGATCAGGTAGGGCGTGGAGAGCAGAACGGAGTTATTCTTCTTCATCGCCGGCGTCCTCCGTCAGCTCATCATACTCGGCAGAGTAGGACGAGTAGTCACCAAACTGGCCGGAATACTCACTCTTATGCATGATGTGAATATCTTCCGGGTTCAGACGGATGCCGATAACCGCGCCCACAGGATGGAAATCCGTGGTCTGGATCAGCCATTTGAAGCCCTTGACCTCCACGATGATGTCGTAATTCAGACCCTTGAAAGTGACGGAAGCCACGGTACCGGTGAGGCTGCCCTCGGCAGGAGGCACAATGTCGATATCCTCGGGACGGATGACCACATCCACAGGCTCGCTGGGCTCAAAGCCCTTGTCCACGCAGGGGAAGGTCTTGCCGAAGAAACGGACCCGGTAGTCAGACAGCATCACGCCGTCAAGGATGTTACTCTCGCCGATGAAGTCCGCCACAAAGGCGTTCTTGGGTTCATTATAAATATCTTCCGGTTTGCCGATCTGCTGAATCCGGCCCTTGTTCATGACCACGATGGTATCGGACATGGACAGTGCCTCTTCCTGATCGTGGGTGACGTAGATAAAGGTGATGCCGGTGGCCTGCTGGATACGTTTCAGCTCGTTCTGCATATCCTTGCGCAGGCGCAGGTCCAGAGCGCCCAGAGGTTCGTCCAGGAGCAGGACCTTCGGCTCGTTGACCAGGGCGCGGGCAATGGCAACACGCTGCTGCTGGCCGCCGGAAAGGGCATTGATCTTCCGGTTCTCGTAGCCCCGGAGGCTGACGACCTCCAGCATACGGGTCACACGCTCATGGATCTCGTCCTTTGGCACCTTGGCCACACGAAGGCCGAAGGCGATGTTGTCATAGACATCCAGATGCGGGAACAGGGCGTAGCGCTGGAATACGGTATTGATCTGCCGCCGGTAGGCAGGAACATCGTTGATCCGTTCCCCGTCAAACAGCACATTGCCGTCTGTGGGCGTCAGGAAGCCGCCGATGATCCGCAGCGTGGTGCTCTTACCGCAGCCGGAGGGGCCCAGAAGGGTAAGAAATTCATGGTCGTTAATGTAGAGGTTGATGCCGTCCAGGATGCGCTCACCGTCAAATTCCATGGTGAGGTTCTGGAGGCGAATCAGTTCTTTGGACATTATCATCCCCCGTTTCTTTAAGGATGGAAAAGCAGGCTGTCGGTGTATCTGCATGACACCCCACTTTAATAGTATAGATATATCCGAAAATCATCGGATTGTCAATAAGAAAAGTCGAAAACTGCCACATCCGCACCGGAAAAAAATGCCGGGACAGAGGGGGCAGTTTCTATGCTTTTCAACGGTTCTGGCCCGATTCCGGCGGAATTGGTGGGAAAAGCTCCCTTATTTCTCCCCAAACAGGCTCCTGGCGGCTTCCGGAAAATATTCTGTAACGAAATCCACGCCGGATACCCGGAAGGTCCTGCCGTTCAGCTCCTCCAGGGAGCCTGCGTCCGTGGTGAAGGAAAAGGACAGCTGGTAGGAGTAGAGGGCCTGGTAGGTACGGTCGAAGCGCTTGTCCAGCTTGCCGTATTTTCCGTCGCCCAGCAGCGGATGACCGGCATGGGCGAACTGGGCGCGGATCTGGTGGGTTCTGCCGGTGATCAGCTCGCACTCCACCAGGGACAGGCCGTTTTTGGAGGCCAGAACCTGATACCGGGTCTCGCAGGATTTGGCGCCGGGCTGGGGCCTGTCACTGACAAACACCCGGTTCTTTTTGGCATCCTTGAACAGATAGCCCTTCAGGACCCCCTTCGCCGGACGGGGGGTACCTTCCACGATGGCAAGATACCGCTTGTCCAGTTCCCGATCCTTGATCTTCTGGTTCATCACCCGGAGGGCCTCGGCGGTTTTGGCGGCGATGACGATGCCGCCGGTGTTCCGGTCGATCCGGTTGCACAGGGCCGGGGTGAAGGAGTTCTCCCCTCTGGGACTCCACTCCTTCTTCTGGTAGAGGTATGCCTGGATGTGGTCGATGAGGGTACGGCCGTATTCGGCGCCGTCATGGGGATGAACCGCCAGACCGGGCCGTTTGTCCACAAGGATAATATTCCCGTCCTCAAATACGATATTCAGCTTGGGGGCCGCTACGGTCAGATAGGCGTTGTCCTCCCGGGGCTTGTCGAAGAATTCGTCATTGATATAAAGCTGAAGCACATCCCCTTCCACCAGACGGGTGTCCCGCTCAGCACGCTGGCCGTTGCGCTTGATGCGCTTGAGCCGGATGTATTTCTGGGCCAGGGAGGCCGGGAGCAGGGGAACTGCCTTGGCAAGGAACCGGTCCAGACGCTGACCGGCATCGTTTTTCTCGATTTTGATTTCTTTCATAGGTTCACACCTTAATCATAGTCTTTTCTCCATCATGCATTATTCCCGAGGAAAAGTCAAGAGGGCGGGAAAGATTTCCTGCTGGCCTTTCTACATTATTATAATGTATCGGAAAATTGCAATTTATCGGGCTGCTGGATATTCCTCTGTAGGGTGGAGGCATGCCTCCGCCCTGCAATGGGTGATCCAACATACCCCTGTACACTCCAGTTTTCCTGTGTCAAGCGTTTTGCTTCATTCTTAATATCTTAATTTTCAACTTTTTCAATTGATTTTTGCACCGCATTATGTTACAATAAGTTACAATTCGTAAAAGGAGGTATTCCACATGAAAAAGATTCTTTCGTTGGTTCTCTGTCTTTCCCTGCTGCTGGGCATGACCGCCTGCGGCGGCGGCGAGCCTACCACTCCCACCACAGAGCCCACCGTTCCCCCAACCACCACGGAGCCTGCGCCCGATGCCGCAGAGCTATATGCCCAGGCTGCGGAGAAAATCCGCTCCGCGGAAGCCATGCTGATCAATTACACCCTGGACAAGACCACGACCATCGGTCAGGACACCTTCATGGAGTCTGAAAAAGTCAGCCTGTCCCTGGCAACGGCTGCTGACGGCACCGTTTCCGCCGCCTCCACCCGAAACCTGACCTGGGGTGAGGACTACTATTCCGACTTCCGGGAGTATTACGGCGAGGGTGGTTTCTATGTCACGCTGGATGGCATGAACCAGACCTGTGAAATGACCGGCGATGAGTTCCTGTTCCGGTATCTGCCCGGCGTGATTCTGAGCCCTGAGCTTTACACCAATGTGGCCTTCCTGGATGACACTACCATCGAATTCTCCGGTGCCAATGCACTGGAGCCCTGGCTGGCTGCCGAGGGCCGGACTTTGGTGGAGGCTTCCGGCACCGCCGTGCTGAACGCCGCCGGAATCCTGGACGACTGCACCTATCACGCCGTATACACCCAGAACGGTGCGACCCACAGTGTGGACATTACCCTGCGGACCATGACCGGCTCTGTCACCGCTTCCCTGCCTGCCGATGCCGACTCCTACGTTCCTGCGGAAAGCGCGGATGCCCTGCTGACCTACGAACGGGCCATCGGTCTGACCCTTCAGGCAAAGGAAGCCAGCTCCTTCAGCTCCGAAACCATTCTGATCGAGGCCGGCGCCACAACCCTGGCTACCCAGATGACCATGAATACCTACGGTGCAGGCAAGGAGCTGATGGCCAAGTTTGATTCCGAGGTCGTGCTGCTGGATCTCTCCACCGGAGAGACTGCCTATTCCGTAACCCAGGAGGAGCTGTTCAAGAACGGCACCTACACCGTCCGGACCGACGGCGGCCCTGCTCAGCCCAACCGTTCCGTCACCGCCGAGATGATCGAATCCAGCCGGATGTCCCAGCTGGCAGATACCATGCCTCTGACCACGGATCTGTCGGGGATGACCCTGGAGGATCTGGGCGCGGTATCCCTGCTGGAGTTCTCCCTGAGTGAGGAACTGGCAGAGTATTACACCACCTATCTGGTGGGCATGATCTATCAGGACCCCAATCTTCTGAACGATCTGGCCACGGATTACCGCACGGAAGAAGCCGGCGGCTTCCTGGGCATCGACAATGCCACGGGCCTGCCCACCCAGCTGGGCCTGCGCTACATCGGCATCCACACCATTGACGGCACTGAGTGCCAGCTGGTGTACGATGTTTCCCAGAGCTTTGCCTTCGCTGACGGCAGCGCCTATCATGAAATCACTGACGAGAATCCTCCTGTGGATGCCCCCGAGAATCCTGCCACTCCCCTGCTGTACCATGTGACCGGCGCGGATGGCCAGGAAATGTGGCTCTTCGGCACCATCCATGTGGGCGACAGCCGGATGGCATACCTGCCCCAGGAGCTGGTGGATGCCCTGACCGCAGCCGATTCCCTGGCGGTGGAATTTGATGACACCGCCTTCACCGAAGCCCTGGAAGAGGACGAGGAGCTGGTTGCCCTGGTGCAGGAGCATTACTTCTACACCGACGGCACCAAGACAGCCGACCATGTCAGCGACGAGCTGCTGTATCAGCACGCCATCGATCTGCTGAAGGCCACCGGCGGCTATAACTCCAGCATGGAGCTGTGCAAGCCCATTCTGATCTCCCAGGCCATCGAAAACGCTTACCTGGCCCTGGCCCGGAACCTGTCCCCCAACCGGGGCGCCGATGCCCAGCTCATGGACATGGCCCGGGATATGGGCAAGGAGATTCTGGATGTGGAATCCGCTGAGGCCCAGATCGCCATGCTCACCGGCTACTCCGAGCCTCTGCAGGAGCTGCTGCTGACGGAAGCTCTGGAGATTGACGCCGCCGAGTACCAGCAGGAAGTGCTGGCCCTCTATGAGCTGTGGTGCAGTGGCGATGAGGCTGCTCTGATCGCCTATCTGACGGAGGAAGCGGATCTGTCCGAGCTGACTGAGGATGAGCTTGCTCTGTACGAGGAGTACACCTACGCCATGTCCACCGAACGGAACGCCGGTATGCTGGAGGTGGCAAAGGGCTACCTGGAAGGCGACAGTGTTGTGTTCTACGCTGTGGGCCTTGCCCATCTGCTGGCCCAGGACGGTCTGGTGAATACCCTCCGGGACGCAGGCTACACCGTGGAGCTTGTAACCTATAACTGATTTTCCCACCGCCCCCGGCACAGTGCTGTGCCGGGGGCGGCAATGCACGGAAAGTGCATCGAAATAATCAGAATTTTCGAAAAATAATGTTTGACAAATGGACTAAAAGTCATTATAATGTTTTGTGCATGACTACGAGGAGGGAAAAATATGCGGCTGGATCTTTCAAAAATCATTGACTGCCCCGGTGCAAGCGTTCCTTTCTCTGTCAGTTTGGATCTGAGTGATCTGCAGTTCGGTTCCTGTTTTCCTCTCAAAACGCCCATCACCGCCGTCGGTACGGTTCGCAATACCGCAGGCGTTCTGATGATGACCGGCGATATCGATGCCCACCTGACCGCGGTTTGTGACCGCTGCACCGGTGAGTACGAGGAGGACATCACCCTTCCCCTGGATGTGGTGCTGGTAACTGAGCTGGCTGATGAAGATCACGAGGATGAGCGGACATTTCCTCTCGATGGCAACGATGCTGACCTGGATGAGATCATCCGGACTGTCTTTATCCTGAACATGGACACCAAGTTCCTGTGCAGTGAGGATTGTCAGGGTCTGTGCTTCCGCTGCGGCAAGAATCTGAATCTTGGCCCCTGCGAGTGCAAGAAGGAAATCGATCCCCGATTCGCTGCTTTACAGCAGCTTCTGAACAAGTAATTCTATTATTGAGGCTGTTTGAAAGCAGTTCGACCAAGGAGGTGTCACCATGGCTGTTCCTAAGTGTAAAGTGTCTTCCGCCCGCCGCGATAAGCGCCGTGGCTCCAACTGGAAGCTGGGCGCTCCCAGCGTTGCAGTTTGCCCCAAGTGCGGCGAGCCCGTCGCTCCCCACAGAGCTTGCAAGGCTTGCGGTACCTACAATGGCCGTCAGGTCGTTGAGGCCAAGGCTGAGTAATTTTGGCAAAACGAGAGAGGAAGGCGTTATGCCTTCCTCTTTTTGTATTCCGGCAGTCTAATTGCAGGTCACAGGTCCAAAGCCTCCCCTTTGAGTAAGCGATGAATAAATCGCAAGCGCAGCTGGCGAGGGATTTTTTCCCAAATAAAAGTTTGGAAAACGCCGAAATACTGTATGTATTTCAAGTTTTTCAAACCCGCATAGTTGGGGAAAAAGAACCGGCAGCCGCCGAAGCCGAATTAATCGGCGATTACTTGAGAGGTGCCCAGTGCGCACACTGGGCGGAGGGTGATAGCCTATGGAACAAACATCGTGCAATTTTGCTGCCTTTCACCCCTCAGTCCGCTTCGCGGCCAGCTCCCCTCCAGGGGAGCCATTTGGCTCACCCAACTGCATTTTTTCTTTATCTTGCAATTGACCATTCTTCCCGGTTGATTTCACCGGGAAATTATGGCATAATAAATTGATCGAACTATTTGGAAGGAGTGATTTTGCATGGCTAAGGGTCTGATCGCAATTGTGGGCCGTCCCAATGTGGGCAAGTCCATGCTGTTCAATAAGCTGACCGGTCAGCGCACCTCCATTGTGGAGGACACCCCCGGCGTTACCCGGGACCGGATCTACGGTGACTGCGAGTGGTGCGGCCGCACCTTCTCTCTGGTGGACACCGGCGGCATCGAGCCCAACACCGAAAATGATATGCTGAAATTCATGCGCCGTCAGGCAGTCATCGGCATTGAGCTGGCGGATGCCATCGTCATGGTGGTGGACGTAAAGAGCGGCGTCACCGCCGCAGATATGGATGTTGCCACCATGCTGCGCAAATCCGGTAAGCCCGTGGCTCTGGCAGTCAACAAGTGCGACTCCGTTGGCTACTACAACCCCGACGTTTTTGAATTCTATTCCCTGGGCATTGGCGACTTGTTTGAAACCTCTGCCGTCCACGGTCACGGCACCGGCGACTTGCTGGACTGGTGTCTGGCACAGCTGCCCGAGGACAACGGTGAGGATGAGGACGAGGATGTCATCAAGGTTGCCATCGTGGGCAAGCCCAATGTGGGCAAGTCCAGCCTGCTGAACCGGATTCTGGGCGAGGAGCGTGTCATTGTGTCCAACGTGGCCGGCACCACCCGTGACGCCATCGACTCTTACTACGAGAACGAGTCCGGCAAGTACTGTTTCATCGATACCGCCGGTATGCGTCGGAAGAGCCGCATCGACGACATCATCGAGAAGTACTCCAATATGCGCACCATCAGCGCCATTGAGCGCAGCGATGTATGTCTGATCCTGGTGGATGCCAATGACGGTGTCACCGAACAGGACACCAAGATCGCCGGACTGGTTCACGAAGCTGGCAAGGCCGCCATCATCGTGGTCAACAAATGGGACGCTGTGGAAAACAAGGAAACCAACACCATGCGCGACAAGGAGCTGGGTGTCAAGGAAGGCCTGGCCTATATGCCCTACGCCCCCGTCCACTTCATTTCCGCCCTCACCGGTGCCCGGGTGGACAAGCTGTTCGAGCTGATCCAGGAGGTTCACAAGCAGAACACCAGCCGGATCACCACCGGTCAGCTCAACTCCATCCTGGCAGAGGCAACCGCAAGAGTCCAGCCTCCCACGGACAAGGGCCGCCGGCTGAAGATCTACTATATGACTCAGGCCAGCACCAAGCCCCCTCACTTCATCATTTTCTGCAACGACGCAAGACTGTTCCATTTCTCCTACCAGCGGTATCTGGAAAACCAGATCCGGGAGGTTTTCGGTCTGAAGGGCACCCCTGTACGAATCACCATCCGACAGAAGGGCGATAAGGAGGAGTAAGCCATGTGGCTCAACATTCTGGTGGCCGCGCTGACTGCCTATCTTCTGGGCAATCTGAACGGCGCTGTGAGTATGTCCATGATGATGCACGACGATGTCCGCAGCCACGGCAGCGGCAACGCCGGTCTGACCAATTTCGTCCGGAATTTCGGCGCGGCCAGCTCCGTGTTTGTGATTTTGATCGACATGGGCAAGGCCGTTCTGGCCTGTCTGGCAGGCGGACTGCTGCTGAAGCCCTTCGGATACTATACCCAGGGCATTGCGCTGGGCGGTCTGTTTCTGATTCTGGGCCATGACTTCCCTGCCCTGCTGGGCTTCCGGGGCGGCAAGGGCATCCTCAGCGGCGTCACTGTGGCGCTGATGATGGACTGGCGGCTGGGTCTGCTGGTGTTTGGCATTTTCCTGGTTGCCTATCTGCTCACCGGCTATGTTTCCCTGGGCAGCGTGCTGTCTGCCGGTTCCTTCGGATTTTTCTACCACTTTGTACACCGGGAATACCTGTTCCCTGTTCTGGTGGGCTATTTTCTCAGCGGCCTGATTGTGTGGATGCACCGGGCCAACATCGTTCGTCTTGTGAAGGGCGAGGAGCGTAAAACCAACCTCCTTGGGAAAGGAAAGAAAGCATGAAAACTGCTGTCATCGGCAGCGGCGCATGGGGCACTGCCCTGGCGATCCGGCTGCGGAAGAACGGTCACGATGTGACCATGTGGACTTACGAAAAAGAACTGGTGGAGGAAATGAACGCCACCCGTCACAACCCCCGTCTCCCCGGCGCGGTGCTGCCGGAGGGTCTGGTGGTTTCCGAAGACTACGCCTGCGCAAGGGGCGCGAAGCTGGTGGTCATGGCTTCCCCCTCCTTCCCCCTGCGGAACGTGAGCAGAGGCGTTGCCCCCTTCATTGATGCGGATGCCGTAGTGGTGTCCGTCACCAAGGGTCTGGAGGCAGGAACCCATCTGCGGATGAGCGAAGTGGTTGCCCAGGAAACGGGCAAGGACGTGGTCGTCCTCACCGGCCCCAGCCACGCTGAGGAGGTGGCTCTGGATATGCCCACCGGTCTGCTGGCCGCAAGCCATGACCAGGCACTGGCGGAATTTGTCCAGGACGCCTTCATGTCCGACACCCTCCGGGTGTACACCAGTTCTGACCCTGTGGGCGCAGAGCTGGGTGCCGCACTGAAAAACGTCATCGCCCTCTGCGCCGGCATCACCGACGGTCTGGGCTGCGGCGACAACACCAAGGCCATGCTGATGACCCGGGGTCTGACAGAAACCGCCCGGCTGGGTGTTGCGCTGGGCGCGAAGAAGGAAACCTTCACCGGTCTTGCAGGTGTGGGCGATCTGATCGTCACCTGCACCTCCATGCATTCCCGGAACCGGAGAGCCGGTATCCTCATCGGCCAGGGCAAGGGGGCACAGGAGGCCATGCAGGAGGTGGGCGCTGTGGTGGAAGGCTATTACGCCGCAGGCTCTGCCTACGCGCTGGGCAAGGCCAAGGGCATCGATATGCCCATCACCGAGGCTGCCTACCGGGTGCTGTACGAAGGTCTGGATGTGAAGCAGGCCTTCGGCGGACTGCTCCACCGGGACCGGAAATCAGAGTCCGAGAACCCCGGCTGGCTTTGATATTGCGAATAAATGATTAAGACCCTGTGGAGGTACATACTTCCACAGGGTCATTTTTGTTGATCATGCTGCGATGCCTTCTTTTACGGCTTCACCATATAATATAACCTTTTTTGAACAAGGCGTTTACCAGCCATTGGGGGTATCTAGACGGATCACAGCCCACCCGGTACATCAGCCCCGCAAACGCCAAAAGCACACCCAGGCATCCTCCAAAAAACCAAAGGATCAGAGGTAACGCTGTCCGTTTCTGCGCAGTCGTATCGTCCAGCGTCAGGTATGCGGTTCCTTCGTCAGTCAGAGATTGGATCCAGTAATAGTCCGGGCCATCGTCCGGATCAACGCGTCTTGCCTGGGCCGTAAAAACGGTTTCACCGTCGCACCGGCTCCGGATCCCATCCGGGCGCGAAACATATTCCGGATATCCCCGGATCTCAAACGGTTCAACATACCCTTCTGCATCCAGGATCAGCGTATCCTCCTCCACAACAGAGCTGCGGAAGGAAAGATTCATCGTTTCACAGTCGGATCCATCCAGCGGTTCCCAGATCATCCAGATGCACCAACCGCCCATCCCCACAAAGAATACCAAAAGCATCAGGAACACAAACAGAAACTCCCCGGCGTATCGCACATGGGAAGAAAACCCAGTTCGCTTCTCAGTGCGCCTTTTCGCGGGCAGATTTTTTCCGCCATGGGTCCGGCGGTATCCTTTCTTCAGGGCCACGACAAAACCGGCACTTTGGGCAGAAAGCCAGGAGAACGTCACCTTTTTACCCAGAACATAAACGGAGGCCTCCAAATTATGGCCGGAATGGGTATCCCATCCTGTTACCTGTTCATAGCGAAACCGCCGCCGCATTCCGATCAGATTATACTGGTAAAAGCCTTCCTCGTCATACACAAGAAAGCTGTTGCACCAGCCGAGCATCAGAAGGGACGACAGCACCGCAAAACAGGAAAAAACCGTGGCTGCAAACAAGCCGGATCCGCTGCTCAGGAATCCAAACACCGTAAACACGCCTCCGCAGACAAGCCCCACCCAAACATAAAACGCAGGCAGGTACACGCCGTTTTCCCGTTGCCTGCGCCGGGGGTATTCCAAAGCGCACAGCACAATGGCCAGAATATAAAACATCGCCGCAGCAGCGCAGATCCATTTCGAAGCCATAGCCACCACTCCCTTCCTTCTCTGTTATCATAGCACGGCTTTCTTCCCCTGTAAACAAAAAAACGGCATCATCCGAAGATGATACCGTTATCTTTGCCGTAATGGATCAGACTGCACGCTCAACCTTGTTGGAACGGAGGCATCTGGTACAAGCGTACACATGGCACGGAGTACCGTTGACAACCGCCTTGACACGCTTCACATTGGGCTTCCAGGTACGGTTGGAACGTCTGTGGGAGTGGGAGACCTTAATACCAAAGGTAACGCCCTTGCCACAATAATCACACTTCGCCATTCGTTGCACCTCCCATCGGTCAAAAATCTTTCATAGCGCGCCTCTTTGCAGGCGCTCAAGTATCATATCAGAAACGGACGAAAAATGCAAGTGTTTTTTGAAAAAAATTTTTCTTTTTTCGAAGATGGTTGCCATTGGGCCGCAGAGGGGATATAATAGAGGCACTTACTTTTTGGAGGGACAGAAATGGCTGAAAGTTACAGTGTTCTGCTGAGCCGGATGGTGGAGGAATTCCATCTGGGCATCGCCTACGCATCCACCGATTACGAAAAAATCCGCCTGACCGTGGCCGATGTGGCCCGGCCTGGTTTGCAGCTTGCAGGTTATTTTGACCATTTTGAGCCCATGCGTCTGCAGGTTCTGGGCAATGTGGAATCCAGCTACCTGGACAAGCTCACCTCCGCCGAGCGTTACATTGTCTATGACCGGCTGTTTTCCTACAAATTCCCTGCCATCCTGGCTGCCCGTGGTCTGACGCCCGGTACGGAGCTGATGGAAATGGCAAAAAAGCACAATGTGACTGTGCTGACCTGTCCCGACTCCACCAGCTACATTGTGTCCTCCCTCATTGCCTATCTGAAGGCCGAGCTGGCCCCCCGGATCACCCGGCACGGTGTATTGATGGAAATCTACGGCGAAGGCATTCTGATTCTGGGCGAAAGCGGCATCGGCAAAAGCGAAACCGCTGTGGAGCTGATCAAGCGTGGCCACCGTCTGATCGCGGATGACGCGGTGGAGATCAAGCGTGTCTCCCCCACTATGCTTATGGGTACCGCGCCTGCCCTGATCCGCAATTATATTGAGCTGAGAGGCATCGGTATTATCAATGTGGCCAAGCTCTTCGGTGTGGGCGCTGTCAAGGCGGAAAACGAGATCAACCTGGTGGTGAATATCGTCCCCTGGAACACCACCGAGGTTTATGACCGTCTGGGTCTGGAGGAACAGTTTCAGGACATTCTGGGTGTCAAGATCCCCACCAACACCATTCCTGTCACCCCGGGCCGAAATCTGGCGGTGATTCTGGAGGTGGCCGCCATGAACAACCGCCAGCGGAAGATGGGCTACAACGCCGCCAAGGAATTCACCGAACAGATCAATAATCATTATCTGGAATCTGCAAGAAACGATCTTTGATAACCCCTGCCGCCCGGAAAAAATCCGGGCGGTTCTATTTTCCTCCTGCCGGACATACCATGCTTGTAACCAAATGGCAGGAGGATGACTATGGAAACTATTTATGCAGATATCGCCGGGCGGACCGGCGGAAATATTTATATCGGAGTCGTGGGACCCGTTCGGACGGGAAAATCCACCCTGATCCGCCGGCTGATGGAGCAGCTGGTGATCCCCAACATCACAGACCCTCACCTTGCCGACCGTGCCCGGGATGAGCTGCCCCAGAGCGGCTCCGGCAAGACCATCATGACCTCCGAGCCGAAATTCGTGCCGGAGGAGGCGGTGGAGATCTGCCCGGACGGCTCCTCCCGGCTGAAGGTACGGCTTATTGATTCCGTGGGCTATATGGTGGATGGAGCGGTGGGGGCCATGGAGGAGGATCAGCCCCGGATGGTATCCACCCCCTGGTCTGACCAGCCCATCCCCCTGACGGAGGCGGCAGAACTGGGAACCAAAAAGGTCATGGAAAACCACGCCTCCATCGGCATCGTTGTCACAACCGACGGCACCATCACCGACATCCCCCGGCAGGACTATCTTCAGGCCGAAAAGCGGGCCATTGAGGACATCCGGGCCACGGGAAAGCCCTTCCTCACCATCATCAACACCAAAGACCCCGGCGGCGAGGCGGCAATTCGGCTCCGGGAGGAGCTAAAGGAGCGCTACGGCGTGGATGCCGCAATCGCCGATTGTCAGGCCATCGACGAGCACGAAATCGCGGCGCTGCTGCAGGATCTGCTGTATGCCTTCCCCCTGAGCGAGGTACGGGTATACCTGCCCCGGTGGCTGGATGCCCTGGAGGCGGATGACGAGATCCGCACCGGTCTGTACAGCGCCCTGCTGAATCAGAGTCAGACCATCTCCACTCTGGCCCAGGCCAGGGATGCCTTCGAACCGCTGGACAGTCTGCCCCAGGTCCGGCAAATCAATGTGGAACGGGTGGAGCTTTCCAGCGGAAGGGTCCACTGCAGAATCACCCTGCCGGATGCACTGTATTACCAGACGCTGAGCCGGAGAACGGGCACCCAGATCAACAGCGATGCCGATCTGATCCGAATTCTGACAGAGCTGACCAAGATCCGGCAGGAATACGACACGGTGGCCCAGGCACTGAACGCAGTACGTACCACCGGCTACGGCGTGGTGATGCCGGGAGCGGAGGATATGAAGCTGGAAAAGCCGGAGCTTCTGAAAAAGGGCAGCGCTTACGGCGTCCGTCTGAAGGCCGGGGCGCCCTCCATCCATATGATCCGGGTAGATGTTGACACCGAAATCAACCCCATCGTGGGAGATGAACAGCAGTCCCGGGAGCTTTTGCAGTCTCTGTCCGGAGATGACCCGGAGAAGCTGTGGGAATGCAGTCTCTTCGGAAAAACGGTCTATGATCTGATCCGGGAGGGCATCCACACAAAGCTTCTGCGGACACCCCAGGATGTGCAGCACAAATTCCGTGGATCTTTGAGCCGGATCGTAAACGAAGGGGCCTCCGGGCTAATCTGTCTGATCCTGTAACTTGACAACAGAGGCTTCCCATCGTACAATAAAAGAAAAACAAAGGAGTGATCCAGATGACATTCAAGGGTGAACAGTATCTATGGACGGACCGGAAACGGTATTTGGGGCTTCCTCTGAGCTTTACCCGTTATGCCCTTTCCGATGACCGGCTGTTTCTGTCGGTGGGTTTTCTGAATTTGAAGGATGATGAGCTTCTGCTGTACCGGGTTCGGGATATCAGCGTGACCCGGAGCCTGTTCCAGCGTATTTTCGGGGTAGGCACCATTCTGGTCAACTCCTCCGACAAGTCCAATCCTACATTGCAGCTGCAGAACGTGAAGGATCCGCTGATGGTCAAGGAGCTGCTTCACGAGCAGGTGGAGCAGATGAAGACCAGGCGCAGAGTCCACTACAGTGAAATCAACTCCTTCAACGACGATATGGAGGACGATCTGGACTTTGACCTGGACGGCGACGGTGTCCAGGGCTGACGGAAGATTTTGGGGCGGCCATACCTTCGGGTATGGCCGTTTTTTTGCAGGATCTGCTTCATGCTTTATGCATTTGTGCAAGTTGTCTGTATTTCAGCTGTATTTTTCGTCATTATACTCACTTCACCATTGACAAATCACGGTTTCCGTGGTATGATTCCTAAGATAAAATGAGCTAAGGAGGGTATCATCCATGATGATGAATTTGAATGGTGTGAATTGCTACCGTGATGGCCGTTTTGTTCTGGACAATGTGTCTGTTGATATTTCTTCTGTTGACGGAAGCCGTGTTCCCGTTGTTGCTTCGGACCACTGTTTCCTTTTGCCCGGTTTCGTTGATGTTCATGTACATCTTCGTGAGCCGGGTTTTTTGTATAAAGAGACCATTTCCACCGGCACAGCAGCCTGCGCCCGGGGCGGATACAGCGATGTATGCGCCATGCCCAATCTGGACCCGGTTCCGGATTCCGTGGAGCATCTGGCTGTTCAGCTGAAGGCCATTGAAAAGGATGCTTTGATCCATGTATATCCCTACGGCGCCATTACCGTAGGCGAAAAGGGTGAAGAACTTGCAGACCTGGAGGGTATGGCCCCCAATGTCATCGCCTTCTCCGACGACGGCAAGGGTGTGCAGGACGAGGATATGATGCGCAACGCCATGCTGGAATGCAAGCGTCTTGGCAAAATCCTGGCTGCCCACTGTGAGGACAATTCCCTGCTCCGGGGCGGCTATATCCATGACGGCGAATACGCCGCCGCCCACGGTCACCGGGGCATCTGCTCTGAATCCGAATGGGGTCCCATCGCCCGGGACCTGAAGCTGGCCAAGGAAACCGGCTGCGCCTACCATGTGTGCCACATCTCCACCAAGGAAAGTGTGGAGCTTATCCGGCAGGCGAAAAAAGAGGGCGTAGATGTGACCTGCGAAACCGGCCCCCACTACATTCTGATGTCTGATAAGGATCTTCAGGAGGATGGCCGGTTCAAGATGAATCCTCCCCTGCGGTCTGAGGAGGACCGGAAGGCCATTCTCGAAGGCATTCTGGACGGCACCATCGATATGATCGCCACCGACCACGCGCCCCACTCCGCAGAGGAGAAGGGCAAAGGCCTTGAAAAAAGCGCCATGGGCGTGGTTGGCATCGAAACCGCATTCCCCCTGCTCTACACCCATCTGGTGAAAACCGGTCTGATCAGCCTGGAACGGCTGGTGGAGCTGATGTCCGTCAACCCCCGGAAACGCTTCGGCATTCCCGAGCGGGGCGACTTCACCGTGTGGGATCTGAGCAGAGAATATACCATCGACCCCGAAGATTTCCTGTCCAAGGGCAGGGCAACCCCCTTTGCCGGCTGGAAGGTCTTCGGTGAGAACCAACTGACAATCGTAGGAGGCAAAATCGTATGGCAGAAATGATGAACAAGAAACTCGTGCTGGAAAACGGCATGGAGTTCCCCGGCTACGGCTTTGGCGCGGATAAGGATGCCATTGCAGAGCTGGTTTACAACACTTCCATGGTCGGCTACCAGGAAATCGTGTCCGAAAACAGCTACTTTGAGCAGATGGTCGTGATGACCTACCCCATCATCGGCAGCTACGGCGTCAACGATGAGGACGACGAAACCAAGTATCCCAACATCGGCGGTCTGATCGTCCGGGATTACAATGATATGCCCTCCAACTTCCGCTACACCAAGACCCTGTCCGAAGCCATGGAGGAGGACGGCATTGCCGGCATCTATGGCATGGACACCCGTATGCTCACCCGGATCATCCGGTCCCAGGGCAACATGAAGGCTATGATCACCTCCATCGACACCACCAAGGAGGAGGCTCTGGCTGCCATCGCCGCCTGGGAGCCCACCCGGAACCCTGTGGCCAAGGTCAGCTGCACCAAGCGCTGGTACTCCCGTACCCCCAACCATCGCTACAGCGTTGTCGCCGTAGACTGCGGCATCAAGCTCAGCTCCGTGAAGAATCTGAACCGGCTGGGCTGCAACGTCACCGTGGTTCCCTACAACACCACCGCTGAGCAGGTCATGGCCCTGCAGCACGACGGTCTGTTCATCTATGACGGCCCCGGCAATCCTGAGCAAGCCCCCACTGTGATCAAGCTGATCCAGGATCTGCAGGGCAAGCTGCCCATTCTGGGTGTGGAGCTGGGGCATCAGCTGGTGTGCCTGGCCAACGGCGCCAAGATCACCAAGATGGCTTCCGGTCATCATGGCTGCAACCACCCCATCCGGAATCTGGACACCGGCAAAATCGAAATGGCCAAGCAGAGCCACAACTATATGCTCGACGACACCTCCCTGGAGGGCACCGGTCTGCGCATCACCCATGTGAACGTGCTGGACGGCACCCCCGAGGCCTGTGAGAGCACCGTCTACCCCACCGTTTCCGCCCAGTTTGATCTGGACGGCGACCACCCCCTGTACGCAAAGTTTATTGAGATGATGGAGAGGAGCAAGCAAAATGCCTAAGAGAACAGATATCAAGAAAGTGATGGTCATCGGCTCCGGCCCCATTGTCATCGGCCAGGCCGCTGAGTTTGACTACGCAGGCACCCAGGCCTGCCTTGCCCTGAAGGAAGAGGGCTACGAGGTCGTTCTGCTGAACTCCAACCCTGCCACCATCATGTGCGACACCAACATCGCCGACAAGGTGTATATGGAACCCCTGAATCTGGAGTATGTTTCCAGAATCATCCGCAAGGAGCGTCCCGACGCCATCGTTCCCGGCCTGGGCGGCCAGACCGGTCTGAACCTGGCTGTGCAGCTGGCAAAGAAGGGCGTGCTGAAGGAGTGCGGCGTTGAAATCCTGGGCACCAGCTTCGAGTCCATCGAGCGTGCCGAGGACAGAGAGCTGTTCAAGGAGCTGTGTGAGAAGCTGGGCGAGCCTGTCTGCCCCTCTGAGATCGCCACCACCCTGGAAGAGGGCATCGCCGCAGCAGAGCGGATCGGCTACCCTGTTGTCCTCCGTCCTGCCTTCACCCTGGGCGGCACCGGCGGCGGCTTTGCTGACAACGAAGCGGAGCTGATTCCCCTGCTGACCAACGGTCTGAAGCTGTCCCCCGTCACCCAGGTTCTGGTGGAGAAGTCCATCAAGGGCTACAAGGAGATCGAGTTCGAGGTCATGCGCGATGCCAACGACACCGCCATCGCCATCTGCTCCATGGAAAACATCGACCCCGTGGGCATCCACACCGGCGACTCCATGGTTGTGGCCCCTGCCCAGACCCTGTCCCCCAAGGAATACAATATGCTGAAGAACTCCGCCCTGAAGATCATCCGGGAGCTGGAGATCGCCGGCGGCTGCAACGTTCAGTTCGCCCTGAATCCCTATTCCTTTGAATACTATCTGATCGAGATCAACCCCAGAGTTTCCCGTTCCTCCGCTCTGGCTTCCAAGGCCTCCGGCTATCCCATCGCACGGGTTACCGCAAAGGTGGCAATTGGCCTGACTCTGGATGAAATTCAGATCGCTTCCACCCCCGCTTCCTTCGAGCCCAGCATTGACTATATCGTCACCAAGCTGGCCCGTTTCCCCTTCGACAAGTTCACCTCCGCCGACAACCGGCTGTCCACCCAGATGAAGGCCACCGGCGAGGTCATGTCCATCGGCCGCACCATGGAAGAGTCCCTTCTGAAGGGCGTCCGTGGTCTGGAGATCGGCGTGAACCATATCTACAACAAGAAGTTTGACAATATGGAAACCGCCGAACTGATGAGCTATATCAAGATCGCCAAGGACGACCGGCTCTTCGCCATTGCGGAGCTGATGCGCAGAGACTGTGACCTGGGCAACATCTACGGCGCCACCAAGATCGATATGTTCTTCCTGGAGAAGATCGCCAATGTGGTCCGCTTCGAGTCCGTAGTCAAGGCAAACCCCCGGGATGTGGAAGTGCTGAAGGCTGCCAAGAAGATGGGCTTCAGTGACGCCTGGATCGGCCAGCAGTGGGGCCTGAGCGACATTGAGATGTACCGGCTCCGTGAGGCCAACGACATCTTCCCCGTCTACAAGATCATCGACTCCTGCGCCGGTGAGTTTGACAGCTATGTGCCCTACTTCTACTCCACCTACGAGCAGGAAAACGAGTCTATCGTCACCGACAAGAAGAAGATCATCGTGCTGGGCTCCGGCCCCATCCGTATCGGTCAGGGCGTTGAGTTCGACTACTCCACTGTCCACGCCATCTGGGCCATCCGGGAAGCAGGCTACGAAGCCATCATCATCAACAACAACCCCGAAACCGTTTCCACCGACTACACCTGCTCCGACAAGCTGTACTTCGAGCCTCTGACCATCGAGGACGTGATGAACGTCATCCATCTGGAGAAGCCCGACGGCATCATCGTCACTCTGGGCGGCCAGACCGCCATCAACCTGGCTGCACGGCTGGACAAGCTGGGCGTTCCCGTTGTCGGCACCTCTGTTGCCGCAGTTGACCGGGCAGAAAACCGTGACTCCTTCGAAAAGACCCTGGAGGAGCTGGGCATTCCCCAGCCTCCCGGACAGGCTGTCACCGATGTGGAGGCAGGCATTGCCGTTGCAAACCGGATCGGCTATCCCGTCCTGGTTCGCCCCTCCTTCGTTCTGGGCGGCCGTGCCATGCAGATCGTCCGCAACGACGACCAGCTGCGCCACTACTTCAAGTACGCCATCGTTGCTTCCGAGGAGCATCCTGTCCTGGTTGACAAGTATATCATGGGCAAGGAGCTGGAGGTTGACGCTGTCTGCGACGGCAAGGAAGTTCTGATCCCCGGCATCATGGAGCACGTCGAGCGCACCGGCGTTCACTCCGGCGACTCCATCTCCGTTTACCCCTCCTTCTCCATCAACGACAAGGTGAAGGAAGTCATTATCGACTACACCACCAAGCTGGGCATCGGCCTGGGCATGGAGGGTCTGTTCAACATCCAGTTCATCGTTGACCCCAACGAGGATGTGTATATCATCGAGGTCAACCCCCGTTCCTCCCGTACCGTTCCCTTCCTGTCCAAGGCCACCGGCATTCCTCTGGCCAACATCGCCACCAAGGTCGCTCTGGGCCATTCCCTGGCCGAGCAGGGCTACACCGGCGGCCTGCAGCCGTCCAAGAAGCGCTGGTATGTCAAGGTTCCCGTGTTCTCCTTCTCCAAGCTCCACGGCGCGGACATTGCCCTGTCCCCCGAGATGAAGTCCACCGGCGAGGCCATCGGTTATGACGACAGCCTGAACCGTGCCTTCTACAAGGCCCTCCAGGCTGGCGGCACCAAGGTTGCCAACTACGGCACCCTGTTCGTCACCATCGCCGACAAGGACAAGGACGACGCTCTGCCCCTGATCCGCCGGTTCTACGACCTGGGCTTCAACATCGAAGCCACTCCCGGCACTGCTGCTTATCTGAAGAACCACGGCATCCGTACCAGTTCCAAGCAGAAGATCAGCACCGGCAGCGAGGAGATCCTGGATACCCTCCGCGCAGGCCACGTGACCTATGTGCTGAACACCCTGGACCAGGGCAACAGCGGCGCCAGCGGCGACGACGGCTTCACCATCCGCCGGGTTGCCACCGAGAACGGCGTTACCGTGTTCACCTCTCTGGATACCGTCCGCGTTCTGCTGGACGTTCTGGAGGAGATCACCTTCTCCGTTTCCACCATTGACGCTTAAGGAGGAAACCATGAAGCAGGGTTTCTTTACCATCACTGAAAACTACGCCATGACCAGCTCTGTCTATCGGATGGAGCTGGAGGGCGACACCTCCGCAATCACCAATTGCGGTCAGTTTGTGGATCTGCGGCTGCCGGAGAAGTATCTCCGCCGGCCCATCTCCGTCTGTGACTACGCAGAGAATAAGCTGACCCTGATCTACAAGGTTGTTGGCTCCGGCACCGAGATCATGGCTGGCCTCCCTGTGGGTACCAAGCTGGATGTACTCACGGGCCTCGGCAACGGCTATGACACTTCCCTGTCTGGCTCCCGGCCCGTTCTGGTGGGCGGCGGCGTGGGTGTGCCCCCCATGTACAATCTGTGCAAAAAGCTGGTTGCCCAGGGCAAGCAGCCCCAGGTGGTGCTGGGCTTCAACACCGCTGAGGAGATCTTCCTGGCCGACGAGTTCCGGGCCCTGGGTGTGGAGGTCCACATCGCCACCGCTGACGGCAGCGTTGGTACCAAGGGCTTTGTCACTGACGTAATCAAGAACCTTGATTACACCTATTTCTACTCCTGCGGCCCCATGCCCATGTTCAAGGCCATGGAGCAGGTGATGACCACTTCCGGTCAGTACAGCTTTGAGGAGCGGATGGGCTGCGGCTTCGGCGCCTGCATGGGCTGCACCATCCATGTCAAGAGCGGCTACGCCCGGGTCTGCAAGGACGGCCCCGTATTTTTCCGTGAGGAGGTATTCGGATGAACACAAAAGTGTATCTGTGCGGCATTGAGATCGACAATCCTGTGATCCCCGCATCCGGTACCTTCGGCTTCGGCAAGGAATTCGCGGAGCTCTACGACATCAACTGCCTGGGCACCTTCTCCTTCAAGGGCACCACCCTTGACCCCCGGTTTGGCAACCCCACCCCCAGAATCGCTGAATTCACCGGCGGTATGCTGAATGCTGTGGGTTTGCAGAATCCCGGCGTTGACCATGTGATTGCCCATGAGCTGCCGGAAATGAAGGAATTTTTCCACAAGCCTGTTATGGCCAACGTGTCCGGCTTCTCCATTGAGCAGTATGTCAAGACCTGCGAAAAGCTGGACAAAGAGGAGCAGGTGGGCTGGCTGGAGGTCAACATCTCCTGCCCCAATGTCCACGGCGGCGGCATGAGCTTCGGTACCGATCCCGGCTGCGCCCGGGAAGTCACCGAGGCCGTGAAGGCTGTGACCACCAAGCCCGTCATTGTCAAGCTCTCCCCTAACGTCACCGACATCGTTGCCATCGCCAAGGCCTGTGAGGCAGGCGGTGCGGATGCTGTAAGCCTGATCAACACCGTTCTGGGTATGCGGATCGATCTGAACCGGAAAAAGCCCATCATCGCCAACAAGACCGGCGGCATGAGCGGCCCCGCCCTGCTGCCCCTTGCCGTGCGCATGGTGTATCAGGTGTATGAAAATGTGTCCATCCCCATTGTGGGCATGGGCGGCGTCAGCTGCGCTGAGGATGTCATCGAGCTGATGCTGGCAGGCGCCACCGCCGTTGAGGTAGGCGCTGCCAATCTGGTGGACCCCTTCGCCTGCAAGCGCATCGTGGAGGAGCTGCCCACCGTCATGAAGAAGTACCATATTGAAAATTTGAAAGATATTATTGGAGGTGCCCACTAATGGGAAAAGACGTAATCGTAGCCTGTGACTTTGCTTCCGCTGAAGCAACCTTTGCATTCCTGGACAAGTTCGCCGCCTGTGAGCGCAAGCCCTTCCTGAAAATCGGCATGGAGCTGTACTACGCTGAAGGCCCCAGCATCGTCAAGGAGATCAAGTCCCGGGGTCACAAGATCTTCCTGGATCTGAAGCTGCATGACATCCCCAACACGGTCAAGAAGGCCATGGCTGTTCTCTCCAACCTGGATGTGGACATCACCAATCTCCACGCCGCCGGTACCAAGAACATGATGAAGGCCGCCCTGGAGGGTCTGACCCGTGCCGACGGCACCCGTCCCCTGCTGATCGCCGTGACCCAGCTGACCTCCACCGACCAGGAGAGCATGGAAAATGATCTGATGATCCACGCTCCCATCGATGAGGTTGTCATGCACTACGCCCAGTGCGCCGCCGAATCCGGCCTGGACGGCATCGTCTGCTCCCCTCTGGAGGCTGGCAAGGTTCACGATCGCTGCGGCAAGAATTTCCTGACCATCACTCCCGGTGTCCGCTTCGCTGATGGCGATGTGGGCGACCAGAAGCGCGTCATGACCCCTGCCGCCGCCAAGGAGATCGGCTCTGACTACATCGTGGTGGGCCGTCCTATCACCGCCGCCGCTGACCCCGTGGCCGCTTACCAGCGCTGCGTGGCCGAGTTCTGCGATTGATATTATGAATGTCATTGCGAACCAGTGCGCACACTGGTGTGGCAATCCCCCGGATATTCCGGAAACCTGATGGGGATTGCCACGTCGCTTCGCTCCTCGCAATGACGGATCGTTACTGAAAGGAGATTTATCATGGAAGCTTATAAGAGAGAGTTTATTGAATTCCTGCAGGGTGCCGGCGTTCTGAAGTTTGGCGACTTCACCGCCAAGTCCGGCCGGAAGATTCCCTATTTCGTCAACGCCGGCATGATCAAGACCGGCGATCAGATCACCAAGATGGGTGAGTTCTACGCCAAGGCTTACTTCGACAAGCTGGGCAAGAAGGAAGCCGTTCTGTACGGCCCTGCCTACAAGGGCATCAGCCTGTCCATCTCCGCTGCCGTTGCCCTGAGCAAGAACGGTCTGAACGTTCCCTTCTTCTTCAACCGGAAGGAAGTCAAGGACCACGGCGAAGGCGGCACCTTTGTTGGCTATGTGCCCCAGGCCGGTGAGGAAATCGTCATCATCGAGGACGTGATCACCGCAGGCACCGCCATCCGTGAGAGCATGGAGATTCTGAAGCATCTGGAGGGCACCAAGGTCATCGCCACCTTCATCATGGTGGACCGGAAGGAAAAGGGCCAGACCGAGAAGGGCGCCATGCAGGAGATCGAGGAGCAGTTCGGCTTCCCCGTGTACTCCGTTGTTGATGTGTACGACATCATCGAGTACCTGGAAGAGGACCCTGCCAACGAAGAGAACGTGACCCGGATCAAGAATTATCTGGCTGTCAACGGTGCAAAGTAAGAAAGAGGTATCCACATGATCAACAAGTACGGTATTCCCAGTCTGCTGAGCATTCTGGATCTGAGCGTACAGGAGATCGACGAGCTGGTATCCACCGCGGAGCATATCATTGCCAACCCCAAGAGCTACGCCCAGCGCTGCAAGGGCAAGAAGCTGGCAACCCTGTTCTTCGAGCCCTCCACCCGTACCCGGCTGAGCTTTGAGGCCGCAATGTACGAGCTGGGCGGCAATGTGATCGGTTTCTCCGAAGCCAACTCCTCCTCCGCCGCCAAGGGCGAGAGTGTTGCCGATACCGCCAAGACCATTTCCTGCTACGCTGACATCATCGCCATGCGCCATCCCAAGGAGGGCGCGCCCATGGTTGCCGCAATGAACGCCACCATCCCCGTGATCAATGCCGGTGATGGCGGTCACAATCACCCCACCCAGACTCTGGCTGACCTGCTGACCATCAAGCTGGAGAAGGGCCGGTTCGATCATCTGGTCATCGGCGTCTGCGGCGACCTGAAATTCGGCCGCACCGTCCACTCCCTGATTGACGCCATGAGCCGCTATGAGGGCGTGAGCTTCGTGCTGATCAGCCCCGAGGAGCTGAAGGTGCCTGACTATGTCCGGAATGCCATGAAGGAGAAGAACATTCCCTTCGTGGAGACCACCGATCTGGAGGGCGCGATGCCCACCCTGGACATTCTGTACATGACCCGTGTGCAGCGGGAGCGTTTCTTCAACGAGGAGGATTACCTCCGGCTGAAGGACAGCTACATTCTCACCGCTGACAAGCTGGACAATGCCAAGCAGAACCTGTCCGTGCTGCATCCCCTGCCCCGTGTGAACGAGATTTCCGTGGCCATCGACGATGATCCCAGAGCCTGCTACTTCAAGCAGGTGCTCAACGGCAAATATATGCGTATGGCTCTGATTCTGAAGCTTCTGGGGGTGTAATGTATGAATATTGATTCTATCAAGAACGGCATCGTCATCGACCACATCACCGCCGGCAAGGGCATGGAGATCCACAGGCTGCTGGGTCTGGGCAATCTGGACTGCATGGTGGCTCTGATCACCAGCGCCAATTCCGAGAAGATGGGCCGCAAGGACATCATCAAGATCGACGCCCCCATTGAGCTGGACACCGATGTGCTGGGCTACGTGGACCCCGGCGTCACCGTTTCCATCATCCGGGACGGAGAAACTGTGGAAAAGAAGAAGATGACCCTGCCCGACGAGCTGGAAGGTGTTGTCCGCTGCCGGAATCCCCGGTGCATCACCTCCACCGAGCAGGAGCTGACCCACATTTTCAAGCTGGTGAATCCTGCAAAGCGGGAGTACCGCTGCATCTACTGCGAGACTAAGGTCTGATCCCTTTTTCATAACCTGCGCCACACCCTTCGGGGTGTGGCGTTTTTTTGCTTGACAAAGCTGTTATCACTGTGTATACTGTTTATATACAGAATTGACAGGAGGGAATCGGATGACGATTCTGATCGACAACAAAAGCGGCTCGCCCATCTATGAGCAGATCTACAACCAGATCAAAAGCCAGATCATCAGCGGTCAGCTTTCCGAGCATGAGATGCTGCCCTCCATCCGGGGGCTGGCGAAGGATCTGCGCATCAGCTTCATCACCACCAAACGGGCCTATGACGAACTGGAAAAGGACGGATTCCTGTACACCATCCAGGGAAAGGGCTGTTATGTGGCACCGAAAAATGTGGAGCTTCTTCGGGAAGAGAATCTGAAAAAAATCGAAGCCCACGCCAGCCAGATCCGGCATCTTGCCGCCTGCTGCGGCCTTAGCGTAAATGAAACACTGGAAATGATCCGGTATTGTCTGGAGGAGGAATCAACATGAACGCATTGGAAATCCGTGATTTACACAAAAGTTTCCCTGGCTTTTCTTTGGAGGGGCTGAATCTGACCCTGCCCATGGGCTGTATCATGGGCATTGTGGGTGAAAATGGTGCCGGCAAAAGCACCACCATCAAGCTGATTCTGGGGGCCCTGAAGGCCGATCAGGGCAGCATCACCATTCTGGGCCGGGACAGCCGGGAGGATGTGAAGCTGACCAAAAACGATGTGGGTGTGGTTCTGGATGAGATGGGCATCCCCGAGTGCCTGAATGTCTCCCAGGTGGGCAGAATCATGGCCGGTATTTTCTCTGGCTGGCAGCCGGATACCTATGATTCCCTGCTGACCAGGCTGAAGCTCCCCCATGGAAAGCCCTTCAAGGAGTTCTCCAGAGGCATGAAGATGAAGCTGGGCTTCGCCATTGCGCTGAGCCACAATCCCAAGCTGCTGATTCTGGACGAGGCCACCAGCGGCCTGGACCCTGTGGTCCGGGACGAGGTGGTGGAGATGCTGCTGGACTTCACCCGGGAAGAGGATCACTCCATTCTGATCTCCTCCCACATTGTCAGCGATCTGGAAAAGCTCTGCGATTACATCGCCTTCCTCCATCAGGGCAGGCTGCTGCTGTGTGAGGAGAAGGATGTGCTTCTGAGCCGGTACGGTGTGGTGCGGTGTCCTCTGGATGTGCTGGATGCCATGCCCAGGGACAGCATTCTCCGGGCCAAGCGGTTCAGCTACGGGGCTGAGGCCCTGGTGCTTCGGGATTCAGCACCCCAGGGGTATCCTGTGGGGCCGGTGACCATCGAGGAACTGTTTTTGTTCATGGTGAAGGAGGGATATTAAGATGAAGGGTTTGATTTTGAAGGATCTTTATCAGTGTGTGCGCTACTACAAATCCTACCTGGTTCTGGTTGTGGTATTTCTGTTTTCTTCCGTGAATTCGGACAGTCTGTTTTTCACCTTTTATCCGGTGATGATTGCCGGTATGATCCCCCCCAGCCTGCTGGCCTACGACGAGCGGAGCAAGTGGGATCTGTACACCACTACCCTGCCCGTAACCCGTGCCCAGGTGGTTTCGGCAAAATATCTGCTGGGACTGATGGTTCAGGCCGCTTTTCTGCTGATTTCGTTACTGTTCCATACGGTTACCCTGCTGGTAAAGGGCAATTTCTCCCTGGATTATCTGGGGATGATGATTTCCCTGCTGACTGTCCTGTCGGCCCTGTCCTCCTCGGCTACCTTGCCCTTCATGTTCAAGCTGGGGGCGGAAAAGGGCCGGATGGCCTACTATGTGATGATCGGCCTGACCGTCGGCGGCATTGCCGCGGCTACCGCCGTGCTGCAGCCGGATCTTCAGAGCGACATTCAGCTGGGCAGCGTCCCTGCCATTCTGATGGTGCTCTTTGCTGGCGGCGTTTACTTCCTGTCCTGGCGGCTGTCCATCCGTTTCTACGAAAAGAGAGAGTTATCCTGATAATGAATTTGCGGTATGATCTTTTGGTCATACCGCTTTTTTTACGTAAAAATCTCCCTCTTTTCCCTTTACCGGCGGTGAAAAAAATGATAGAATACAAGGTATGAATCCTGCGATTGGAGGTCCCCTATGCAAATCAACATCAAAGAAAGCCGCCGGAATTCTTACGCTCTGGCGTTTGGGCTGCCTATATTCGCAATGATGATCGTTACCATCATTGCCAGCGCGGAGCCCCTGTTCAACCTTAGGAGTATGCTGTACTCGGATATGTACCACCAGTATTACCCCTTCTTCGTGGAGTTCCGGAACGCTCTGCGGTCCGGCGACAGCCTGCTCTACACCTGGAGCGTGGGTCTGGGTATGGACTATCTGTCCCTGATCTCCTACTATCTGGGCTCTCCCCTGAACCTTTTGAGCGTTCTGATTCCGGAAAGCCTGACCCTGGAGTATTTCTCCCTGCTGATGCCCATTAAGCTGGGTCTGGCCAGCCTGTTCTTTGCCATTTTCCTGAACCGGATCTTCGGACGGGAGGACTATTCCATTGGCCTGTTCGGCTGCTTCTACGGAATGTGCGCCTGGGCATTGGGCTTCCAGTGGAACGTGATGTGGCTGGACACCTTCGCCCTGCTGCCCCTGCTGACCCTGGGCACTATCTACCTGCTGCGGGACAAGAAGTTCATCCTGTACACGGTGACCCTGTTTTTGTCCGTGGCAATCAACTATTACATCGGCTTCTTTGTCTGCATTTTTGTTCTGCTGCTGTTTTTCGTGTATCAGATCTGCCGGTGGAAGGGCTTCGGACGGTTTTTCGCTGACCTGGTGCGGATCGGCTTCTTTACCATCATCGCCATCGGCATGACCGCCATCATCACCCTGCCTGCCTTTGCCGGACTCCAGAGCACCCAGTCCAGCGTCAACGCATTCCCCAACAGCTTCCGGCTGAACATCGTCACCGACCATTCCTTCATGGGTCTGCTGGATGCCATGCGTCAGGTGGCAGGCAACATGATGGGCGGCGGCGAGCTGAACTTCAAGGAGGGTCTGCCCAACATCTACTGCGGCGTGGGCACCGTGATTTTCGGCATTCTGTTTTTGACCAGCCGGGACGTAAAGCTCCGGGACAAGCTCTGCTCTGTGGGATTGCTGCTGTTCTTTATGGTCAGCTTCATCATCCGGCAGCTGGACTATATCTGGCACGGCTTCCATTTCACCAATATGATCCCCTACCGGTTCAGCTTCCTGTTCAGCTTTGTGCTGCTGTACATGGCTTACCGGGCCTGGACCATGAAGGACAGCTTCCAGGTCTGGCAGATTCTGCTTGCCGGCTTCTGCGGCATCGGTCTGACAGTGATTTCCGGTCAGCAGAAGGAAATCTGGTATATCATTTTCAACGATGCCTTCCTGATGCTGTATCTGCTGATTTTGATCTTCCAGCTGCCCGGAAAGGCACCTGCTGAGGGGGCCGACGAGGAGCTTGTAAACGCCTATACCGCAAAGACGGAGAAGAACCGGCGGCTCGGCTCCTGGGCATTGCTGGCTGTGATGGTGGTGGAGCTTGGGATGAATGTGCTGAACTTCGGTCTGCGGTTCTCCTACACCACCGTGAGCAACTATCCCAAGGGCACTAAGGATGCTGAAACGGTCATTGCCCAGATGCACGAACGTGAAAAGGACAACCTGTTCTTCCGGGCGGAGACCACCCACTCACAAACGCTGAACGACGGTGCTCTGAACGGCTACTACGGCGTGTCCACCTTCACAAGCTCTGCCAACGTGAAAACCACTGAGTTCATGCGTGCCCTGGGCTACGGTGCGAAGAACACCTACAACCGCTACTGCTATGAGGAATCCAGCCCGGTGGCGAACCTGTTTTTGGGTCTGAAATACATGCTGGAGCGGGACGGCGATGTGGAGGAAAATGACTATTTCGACATCGTTGCTTCCTCCGGAGAGGTTTATCTGCTGGAGAACAACGCCTATCTGCCTCTGGGCTTCCTGGCCAACTCCGAGCTGGCCGATGTGGAATTCCAGGTGAATGACTACTTCCGGTTCCAGAACCAGCTCTTCAGCGCCGCAACGGGCGTTGTGGACGATGTTTGGCGAATGGTCCGGGCAGTGAACGTCACCGGCGAAAAGGTCACCATCGACTCTGTAAAGACCTACGAGTGCCACTACTCCGACGCGGAATCCGGCGGCAAGATCATTTATGAGTTTACCGCCGACCAGAACGGCTTCCTGTGTCTGGATTTTGATGTGACGGACCGGAACAGCTATTCTGTGTATCTCAACGACGAGCTGCTCTATTCCGAGACGCTGAGCCTGCGGCAGATGATCGCCGCCTGCAATGTGGGCACCGGCGATGTGGTGAAAGTGGTTCTCAAGTGCAAGAGCGGTGAGGACGGCCGGACCACTGTGAAGGCAGCTATCCTCAGCGGCAGCTTCTTCCGGACGGGCCACGAAATTCTGAAGGCATCCACCCTGGAGCTGACCCACTTCTCCAACACCCGGGTGGCCGGCACCATCGACTGCAACCGGGACGGCCTGCTCTACGCCTCCATCCCCCAGGACGGCAACTGGAAGGTCTATGTGGACGGTGTGCAGGTGGAGGAAACTCTGGTGGGCGACTGCATGATCGGCGTGATGATGCAGAAGGGCCACCACGAAGTGGAATATGTGTATGAGAATCCTGCCTTCTCCTTCGGCTGGAAAATCAGCCTGGTCTTTGGCCTTGTGTTCCTGGTGAGCGTTCTGGCAGTGAAGAACAGAAAGCCCGGAAAATACGAAAAGCGTTCCTGAGTAAAAAGCAACCTCCCTATGGCGTGAGCCATGGGGAGGTTTTGATATGCATCAAAGCGCTTTCTTCATGTAATATCTGCAATGGCCCATGGGACAGTCCTCCAGGATGCCGAACACGGAATAACCTTTTTTCTCGTAAAAGTCCTTTGCCTGCCAGTCGAATGTATCCAGCTGGATGATTGTACAGCCTTTTTTCTTTGCTTCAAGCTCAATCTCCAGGAGCAGCTGCGATCCCAGGCCCTGGCTGCGATACCGCTCCTCCACCCAGAGATCGCTCACTTCCGCGGTCCCCCAAACAGTTCGGACCCCAAGGCAGCCAGCGATCGTATTGCCATCCACATCGGTCATTTTCCGTCCGAACATCGCGGCAACACAGTTCGACTCGCCTTCGGCAGGCATTCGGGAGAGATTGTACTGCGCAAGCATATCGCCAATATAATCATAATCTTCCCTGGTACAAGTCAAGATTTCATATTTCATCGTTTTTTCTCCAAAGCTTCCAGATTTTGTCTGTCTGGATTATACCACGGGAGCCGAGCCCAGGCAAGCATCTGCCCGGCACAAAAAAGAGTGCATCCCCGAAGGGATGCACTGGAAAAATCAGTTTTTCAGACTCTGCAGGGGGGCAGGAATCCGGCCGCCTCTGGAGATGAAGTCCACGGTGGACTGGCCGTAAACAGGCATGACGGGGGCAGAGCCCAGCAGGCCGCCCATTTCCACCCGGTCGCCCACTACCTTGCCCGGGGCAGGGATGATGCGCACAGCGGTGGTCTTGGAATTGACCATACCGATGGCCGCTTCGTCCGCAATGATGGCGGAGATGGTCTCGGCGGTGGTATCGCCGGGGACGGCGATCATATCAAGACCCACGGAGCAGACACAGGTCATGGCCTCCAGCTTGTTCAGCGTCAAAATGCCAGACTCGGCGGCGGCGATCATGCCTTCGTCCTCGGATACGGGAATGAATGCGCCGGACAGGCCGCCAACATGGTTGGATGCCATTACGCCGCCCTTCTTCACAGCGTCGTTGAGCATGGCCAGGGCCGCTGTTGTACCGTGGATGCCGCAGGTCTCCAGACCCATTTCCTCCAGAATCCGGGCCACAGAGTCGCCCACAGCAGGGGTAGGAGCCAGACTCAGATCCACGATGCCGAAGGGAACGCCCAGACGCCGGGAGGCCTCGTTGCCAACGATCTGACCCATACGGGTGATGCGGAAGGCAGTCTGCTTGATGGTTTCAGCCACCACATCAAAGGGCTGGCCCTTGACGCTCTTCAGGGCATGATGTACCACTCCGGGGCCGGAAACACCCACGTTCAGCACACACTCGGGCTCACCCACACCGTGGAAGGCGCCGGCCATGAAGGGGTTATCTTCAACGGCGTTACAGAAAACCACCAGCTTGGCACAGCCAAGGCCGTCGTTGTCGGCGGTGAGGGCGGCGGTTTTCTTGATGATCTGACCCATCAGGGCAACGGCGTTCATGTTGATGCCGGCCTTGGTGGAGCCAACGTTGACGCTGGAGCAGACCCGGTCGGTGCAGGCCAGGGCCTCGGGGATGGACTCGATGAGCTTCCGGTCGCCAACGGTGCAGCCCTTCTGCACCAGGGCGGAGAAGCCGCCGATGAAATTCACGCCCACTTCCTTTGCGGCTCTGTCCAGAGTCTGGGCAAAGGGCACATAGGAATCGGTGCGGCAGGATTCAGCCACCAGAGCAATGGGAGTCACAGAGATCCGCTTGTTGACGATGGGGATACCGAATTCCTTCTCGATGTCCTCGCCAACCCGGACCAGGTTCTCAGCCCGACGGGTGATTTTGTCATAAATCTGGTCACAGCAGGTCTTGACATCCGGATGGGCGCAGTCCCGGAGGGAAATGCCCATGGTGATGGTGCGGATGTCCAGATGACGCTGCTCGATCATGTCGATGGTTTGAAAAATGTCCTTTTGATTCAGCATGGCGATTCCTCAGACCCGGTGCATGGCCTCAAAAATGTCCTCACGCTGGAGACGGATGGAAAGATTCCGGGACTTGCCCTCCTGTTCCATCTCCACAGCCAGCTGAGCCAGAGGAATGGTTGCCTCAGTCACATCAACCACCATCATCATGGTGAAATAACCCTGCATAACGGTCTGGCTGATGTCCAGAACATTCACGTTGTACTCGGCAAGCTTGATGCAGACACCGGCGATGATGCCCACCTGATCCTTGCCGACTACGGTTACAATTGCCTTCATTATTTTGGGAACTCCTTAGAACTCATAATCTGCGCAGTAGCGGTTTTCGATAAAGTGATGGAACTTCTCCTTGGCCATCAGGTGCAGGGGGTGCTTCTGGTACTTCTCCAGGGCCTCCCAGGACTCAAACTCGGAGTACAGGGCATAGTCCATGCCGCCCTTGGAAGCGTTGATCTCCATCCAGTTCAGGCCGGGGATCTTGCCAACCAGACCCTCCAGGGCGTCAGCGACGATGGCAATGGCCTCTTCCTTGTTCACATCTTCCTTCAGGGTATACAGTACGATATGCTTAACCATATTTATATCCTCCTATATTGCCAGAATACCGGAGCCGGTAATCGGCTCCGGTATAGGGGTTTAATTACTCAGCGTCCTCAGCGGACTCTTCCAGCAGAGCGCGGATGGACAGGGAGATGCGCTTGTTCTCAGCGTCAACCTCGATGATCTTGACCTGAACATCCTGACCCTCGGACAGGACATCCTCGGGCTTGTTGATGCGGCGCTCAGCGATCTGGCTGATGTGGATCAGGCCGTCAACGCCGGGCAGAATCTCTGCGAAAGCACCGAAGGTCATCAGCTTCACGACCTTAGCGTTGACGACATCGCCCACGTTGTAGTTGGTCATGAACTGGTTCCAGGGGTTCATCTCAGCGGTCTTGTAGCCCAGGGAGATCTTGCGCTTGGCAGGGTCGAAGGAGATGACGAACACATCGATCTCATCGCCAACCTTGACAACCTCAGCGGGGTTCTTGATGCGGTTCCAGCTCAGCTCGGAAACGTGAACCATGCCGTCCACACCGCCGATATCCACGAATGCGCCGTAGGAAGTCAGGGACTTGACAACGCCGTGGTACTTTGCGCCGACCTCGATCTCGTTCCAGATCTTCTCCTGCTGAGCCTTGCGGGCCTCGGAGTTGACAGCACGGATGGAGCCGATGACACGACGGCGTGCACGGTTGACCTCGGTGACCTTCAGCTGAACGGTCTTGCCGACCATACCAGCCATGTCGCCGCCCTTGGCAATGCCGGACTGGGAAGCGGGAATGAACACACGGATGCCCTTAACGTTAGCGACCAGACCGCCCTTGTTCTCCTCGGTGACAACACCCTCAACAGTGGTCTTGTCCTCGACATAGGCTGCCATGTCGTCCCAAACCTTGATGGAGTCCAGCTTCTTCTTGGACAGCTGGATGATGCCCTCCTGATCGCTGACGCGAACGACGAAAACCTCGATCTCGTCGCCGACCTTCAGGATGTCCTCGGGCTTCACGCTGGGATCAGCGCTGACTTCGTCATAAGGAATGTAACCGGTCTGCTTAGCGCCGTCCAGATCGACGGTGATCTCAGTGTTGCCGATATTGGTAACAACGCCGGTGACCTTATCTCCTGTATTAAAAGTCTTGAGAGACTGGGCAAAGAGTGCCTCGAAGCTTTCCTCCTGCACAGACTCAACATTTACGATTTCGCTCATAGTCTTATGAACCTCCTTTATAATCCACGCCGGTGTGGATGCACCGGCAGTGATACCAACATCAGATACACCGCAAAAATCCTCCGGCACAAGCTCGGAGGCGTTGTCTACCAGAAAAACCCGATTGCAGTGCTCACGGCAGATCATGGCCAGCTTTCCGGTGTTGGAACTTTTCGTGTCGCCAACAACCACCATGGCATCGCTTGACTTACTCAGCGATGCGGCCTCATTCTGCCGAAATTCCGTTGCTTTACATATTGTATCAAAAATTTTTAAGTTAGTAAACTGTTTTTTTGCGATTTCACCGCACATTTTCCACAAAAATTCAGTGGAGGTTGTTTGGCAAACCATACAAATTGGCGTGTTGGACGCCACTTCACCGCTGCAGGCCCAGGCTTCCAGCTCCTGGGGAGTCTCGAACACCCGGCAGTCACCGCACCAGCCGGCAATGGCCATGACCTCCGGATGAGTCCGGGTGCCGATGATGACCGGGAGTCTGCCCTCCTGCTCCGCCTTCTCCACGATGCCGTGAATCCGCTTGACGAAGGGACAGGTGGCATCGATGATCTCCACCCCCTGCTTTTCCAGCCGCTGCTGAACCGCCCGGCTGACGCCGTGGGAACGGATGATCACCGTGGTGCCGGGGGTTGCTTCCTCCGGCGCTTCGATGACTTTGACGCCCATATCTTCAAAATGCTTCACCGCATGGCGGTTGTGGATGATGGGGCCCAGGGTGGCAACGGTTTTTCCTGAGACTGCCGCCTGCTCCACCAGCTCCACTGCCCGGTCCACGCCAAAGCAGAAGCCGGCGTGCTTTGCTACCGTTACGCTCATGCCTCACACTTCTCCAGAACCAGCTTTTTCAGGGTTTCGATGACCTCATCCACAGTCATTTCGGAGGTATCCACCAGAATGTGGTTCTTGGTCTGCTTCAGAGGGGCTACGGCACGGTGGGAGTCATTGTAATCCCGGTCGTTGATCTCCTTGAGGACCTTGGCAAAGGTCTCCTTTGTGTTGCCCTTGGCCTTCAGCTCCTCCATCCGGCGCTGGGCACGGACCTCGGGGGAGGCGGTCAGGAAGATCTTCACATCCGCCCGGGGCAGTACCACGGAGCCAATGTCACGGCCGTCCATAATGACGTTGTGCTTTCTGGCCATGTCACGCTGCATCTCCAGCAGGGTGTCACGAACCAGCTTGTGGGCGGAGATGTCGGAGGCGATCTTGGACATTTCGGGGCTGCGGATATCCTCAGTCACATCCACCTCGTTGAGGAACATATGCTGGGAGCCGTCCTCATCGTCATAGACGATCTCGATGACGCACTCATCAATGAGCCGGGTGATGCCGTCGATGTCCTTGGGGCCGATGCCCACCAGGTGGAAGAAATAGCCGAGAGTACGGTAGATGGCGCCGGTATCCACATAGTAGTAGCCCAGTTCCCGGGCAAGGCGCTTGGCGATGGTGCTTTTGCCGGCGCCGGCAGGGCCGTCGATGGCTACGGAATAATGTTTCATGGTCATGCTCCTCTGTCTTTTTATTGGGCGCGCATTTTGGTCAGCGCGGTCTGTTCGATTTGGGTGATCTGACCGGTGGTCAGCTTCAGTCTGCGGGCGGTTTCCGCAAGGCTCTGGGGCGGCTTGCCGGCAAGACCGTAGCGCAGGTTCAGAACCTCGGTCTCCAGCTCGGTCAGGCCGGACATGAGATCATTGACCCGTTCCCGGGTCTGGTAATAGGCGGTATCCTCCACGGCCTGGGTTTCCGCTTCCTCCTCTTCCTCCGGCTCGGGCTGGGTGTGGGCCTTGTCCATCATCCGGGCGTTTTCCAGGGTTTTACGGACATTTTCCACCTCTTCCACGGTCATGTGCAGATACTCTGCCATTTCCTCCGGAGTGGGGTTCCGGCCCAGGTCGGTCAGGAGCCGCTCGTCTGCCATCCGGTAGTCCTCCACCGCCTGGCGGAGCTTCTGGCCCACACCGGAGTATGCTGCCTGAAAGATGATCGTCTTGATCATATGCTGGCGGACGCAGCCTTCCATAATCGTCTCAAAGGGTCCGCCCACATAGTAGGTGAGTGCCTCCCACAGGCCGATGTTGCCATCCTGAATCAGATCCAGCAGCAATACGCCGTAGCCAGTGTATTCCCGGGCATACTCTACAACCTGTTTCATGCCGGGGATCATCAGCCGGGAAATCAGGTGTTCCGAATCCTCTCCGTTGTTATTCGCTTCCCCAAGGGCCGCAATATCCGCCGGGGCCATGCCGGAATCGGGCTGGGCTGCCAGCTCCTCCAGATAAATCCGAAGGGCATCATTTTTTTCAAGTCCCTTGCACAGATCCTCATGCTTCACCAGCTCCATCTCTTCGCGAAGCCGAAGGGCATCGTATCCGGAAGGAACAAACCGGGGCAGGCCGGTCAGATCATAATCCATACCTGTTTTCCCCAAAGCAATAAACAGCTGATCCAGTCCCTTCTCATCCAGCTGGGCAGCCATCTCAAGAACTTCTCCGGCAGACATCACCGGCTCGTCAAAACAAGGGGTATCTTCAAAGGTAAATTCATTCTGATTCATTCCAGAAAATCCTCCAATCCGTATTCGGCGCTGAGCTTGTTCAGCCGCTTGATGGCCTGGTATTCAATCTGCCGGGCCCGTTCCTTGGAAATGCCCAGCTTTTCACCGATCTTGCCCAAGGACAGGCATACCCCATCCTCCAGGCCGTAGCGAAGCCGGAGGATCTGCTGCTGCCGTTCATTGAGCTGGGACAGCAGGCTGTCGATCAGGGCCTTCATCTCCTGGCGGATCAGAATGGCCTGGGGCTCCAGTTCCTCATCCCCGGGGATCAGATCCCCCAGGGCGTTTTCCCCGTTCTCCCCCACCGGAACATCCAGTGAGCTGATCTCCGGGGCAAGCTGGAGAATCTGGGCTACCTTTTCTTCGGACAGTTCCATTCTCTGGGACAGCTCCGCCGCAGAGGGGGCACGGCCCTCCCGGGATTGAAAATCGGTGGCTTCATTCATCAGCTTGCGCATCCGTTCCGCGGTATAGGCCGGAACCCGGATGACCTCCGCATGGTCGGTCAGATATCTGCCGATACGCTGGCGAATCCATTTGCTGGCGTAGGTGGAAAACCGAAGCTCTCTGCCGGGGTCAAATTTCCGGGCGGCGATGATCAGTCCGATGGAGCCTTCCTGGATCAGATCCAGCAGCGCAGCGCCCCGTCCGGCATATTCCCGGGCAATGGCCACCACCA
Source organism: Oscillospiraceae bacterium (assembly GCA_017506735.1). Taxonomy (GTDB): domain Bacteria; phylum Bacillota; class Clostridia; order Oscillospirales; family Oscillospiraceae; genus Faecousia. The sequence continues at coordinate 122,570 of JAFVMW010000046.1, forward strand.
GGCGCAAATTGGAGCTGACCATGCGATGCAGGGCCTCTTCGTCACCGGCGGCACAGCGCCGGGCCAGGGACGCTTCCTCAGCAGGGGTCAGCAGCGGATACTGCCGGATTTCCCGGATATACTGGCGCACATCCTCGTCGCCGGAGAGAACGGACTGGGCAGGAACAATGGGTTCCAGCAGGGCATCTGTCATAGCTTCATACCTTTTCTTTCCTGCATTTTTTTGCGCATGGCCATCAGGTCATCCTCGGTGGTCACGTTTGCCTTCCGGTGCTGGGACTGAATGGTGCGGACACAGTCCAGGAAGGCCTGCTCGTTGACGGGGCCGGACTGGCTGTTGATCACCAGGGCCAGATGGCTGGCTTCTTCGGCGGACAGTTCTTCCAGTGTGGCCATGGTGACCGCCAGATGGGCCTCATGGCGGCTGCGCATCTGGGCATAGACCCGGGAAAACAGAGGCACGGAGAATTCCTCCGGCTTCAGCGCTTCCGTCAGATCCAGGAGCGCAGGCTCTTTCATAGCCTGGGCGATGAGGCTCTCCTCTGCCCGGGCGGATTTTACATTGTCATAGCGCAGAGTGCGGCTTTTGGGCTGGGTGGTTCGGGCAGGCTCCAAAATGCGTTTTTCCTCCGCTTTCTTTTCCCGGTTCTGCCGTTTTTTCCAGACCTTTTTCACCTCGGCCTCCATGGCCTCATAGGTGATCTTGCCCTCCTCCGCCACACGGCGGCCGTAAATCTCCCGCTGGATGGAGCTGGGCAAGGTGGCGATGAGCTTGGCGCATTCGGTGATGAATTCCACACGCTGGTTGTCCTCCCGGAGGTCATATTTCCGGCGGATGGCGTTGATCTGGTATTCTACCCGATTGCTGGCATCCTCCAGGAGCACCTTGAAGGCATCGGCGCCGAATTTTTTCAGATATTCATCCGGGTCCTTGGCATCCTTCATTTTCAGAACCCGGATCTGAAGTCCGGCCTTCTCCAGAATGGGGATAGCCCGGGCGCTGGCACGCTGACCGGCCTCGTCGCCGTCGTAGATCAGCACCACCTGGTCGGTATACCGGGTGAGCAGGGTGGCGTGTTCCTCCGTCAGGGAGGTGCCAAGGGATGCCACGGCGCAGTCAAAGCCATACTGGTGCAATGCGATGGCATCCATGTAGCCCTCCACCAAAATCAGATAGCCAAGCTTGGATTTCTTGGCCAGATTCAGAGCAAACAGGTTTTTCCGCTTATTGAAAATGATGGTTTCCGGGGAATTTAAGTATTTGGCGGCGTTGGGATCGTCGTTATTCATAATCCGTCCGCCGAAGCCGATGACATTGCCCCGGACATCAATGATGGGGAACATCAGCCGGTCCCGGAACCGGTCGAAGATATTTCCGTTCTTCTTCGCCACAGTCACAAGGCCGGAGTCAATCAGCTCCTGATCCGTGTAACCCTTGGCGCGCATGGCCTTCACCAGGCTGTCCCAGGTGTTGGGAGCGTAGCCGATACCGAAGGTGGTCAGGGTGGCCTTGGGCATACCACGGCCCAGGGCGTATTCCAGGGCCTTGGCCCCGCCGGGGGCGTAAAGCTGGCTGTGGAAGAACCGGGCGGCCTCCTTGTGGAGGGCCCAGAGCCGCTCCTGCTGGCGGTACCGGGACTGGTACTGCTCATCGTCGGGGACGGTCATGCCCACACGCTTTGCAAGGGCCCGGACGGCGTCGGGGTAGCTCAGCCCCTCAATCTCCATCTGGAAATTGATGACACCGCCGCCCTTGTGACAGCCGAAGCAGTAATAGATTCCCTTGTCCGGGGCCACGGAGAAGGAGGCGGTCTTTTCCCCGTGGAAGGGGCAAAGGCCGAACAGATTGCCGCCGGAGCGGCGGAGGGTCACATACTGGCCCACCACATCTTCAATTGGATTCCGGGCGGTCAGCTCGTCCAGAAATGCCGGTGGAAATGCCATGGGTAACCCTCCTTTCATATTCAGTCGCCGTTTCCGGCTTTGAAATTATAGATGGGCCGGATCACCGTCTGAATGTCAGCGGTGGGGCCGATATTTTCCACAATGGATTCCATTGGTTTGTAGGCCATGGGGCATTCATCCAGGGTATTCTGACCTACAGAAGTGGTGTAGATGCCCTGCATCTGCTTTTTGTATTCGCTGACGGTAAAGCTCTGCTTCGCCTGGCTGCGGCTCATGAGCCGTCCTGCACCGTGGGGTGCGGAACAGTTCCAGTCCTCGTTGCCCTTACCGATACAGATCAAACTTCCGTCACGCATATTCATGGGGATCAGCAGTTTTTCCCCTGCCTGGGCGGACACGGCGCCCTTGCGCAGGATGCCATGATCCAGATCTATATAATTGTGGATGGTGGTAAACCGCTCCACAACGTGCAGGCCCATGCCCTTGATGAGCACATCCATCATGGCCTGGCGGTTTATGTCCGCAAAGCTCTGGGCAATGCGCATATCGTGGAGGTAATTGTCCAGCAGTTCCCCTTCCACATAGGCCAGAGGACGGGGAACATAAGTGTCCCCGGACAGGGCCTTGCAGCCTGCATCCTGGTAGTATTCCGCGATCTCCAGGCCCAGACGGCGGCTGCCGGAGTGAACCACGATATAGAGGTGGCCCTCATCGTCCCGGTTGGCTTCAATGAAATGATTGCCGCCGCCCAGGGTGCCGATGCTCTTTTCGCCCCGGAGCAGATCCACGTGCTTTCCGCAGCGCAACTCGGACAGGTCGATCCGGTCTGCGTAGCGGTGGGGCTTGGTACGGATGGCGAAGCCGGAGGGGATCTCAGCGCGGATCAGCTTGTCCAGCTTCTGCAGTTCCAGGTGCTTTTCCTTGATCCGGATGGTTTCCATGCCGCAGCCGATGTCCACGCCCACCAGATTTGGACAGATCTTGTCCCGGATGGTCATGGTGGTGCCTACAGTACAGCCTGCGCCGGCGTGGATGTCCGGCATCATGCGGACCCGGCTGCCCTGGGCATAGGGCTGGTTCAGCAGGCTGATCACCTGGGAGATGGATTCTGCATCCACCACATCGGTGAACACCTTGGCAGCGGCGTATTTTCCTTGTAATTCAATCATACAGTTCCTCTCTTGGGTTCTGATCCCGGGGAGGAAGCTGCACGGGGTTAACGATTATTATAACACATTATCCCCGGACATTCCACCCTGCGGGAATAAAAAGTTCCGCGTATTTGTCCACGGCGTACTTGTCGGTCATTCCGGCAATGTAGTCGCAGACGGTGCGCTCCATGCCGTCGAAGGAAAGCTGGGGGTGGAAATCCTCCGGCAGGGCTTCCGGGTGGCGCACATAGTATTCAAACAGCCGGTGGAGCATATCCCGGGCTTTTTTCTCCTGGCTCTTGGCAACGGGGTTGCGGTAGACATTGGCGAACATGAAGCTCCGCAGATCCCGGAGGGCCTTCTCCACCTCATGGGACATACACAGCATCCCTGCTTCCCGGGAGTTGACAATGATGTCGCAGACCAGGGTGTTGATCCGGTCTTTGTGGGTATGGCCCAGAACCCGGGAGATTTCCCGGGGAATATCGGCGTTGGTCAGGATGCCTGCACGCATGGCATCGTCGATGTCATGGTTCACATAGGCGATCTGGTCAGACCGGCGGACGATCTGGCCTTCAATGGTTTCGGGGATGTACTCGCCGGTGTGGCCCAGGATGCCCATGCGGACTTCATAGGAAAGGTTCAGACCCTCCCCGTCCTTTTCCAGAAGGTCCACCACTCTCAGGCTCTGCTCGTTGTGGCGGAAGGGCTTGTCCATAACCTCACTGAGGGCCGCTTCTCCGGCATGGCCGAAGGGGGTGTGGCCCAGATCATGGCCCAGGGCGATGGCCTCGGTGAGATCCTCATTCATCCGAAGGGCCCGGGCGATGGTCCGGGCAATCCGGGAGACTTCGATGGTGTGGGTCATCCGGGTTCGGTAGTGATCCCCCTCGGGCTGGAGGAACACCTGGGTCTTGTGCATCAAACGGCGGAAGGACTTGGAATGGACAATTTTGTCCGCGTCCCGCTGGTAGCAGGTGCGCACATCGTCCTCCCTGGGGGCTTCCGGAATGGGACGGCCCCGGGAGCGGTCGGAAAAGGCCGCTTTGGGGTCCAGGCGAAAATGCTCCTGTTGTTCCAAAAATTCACGCACAGACATGGTTTTACCCCCATTTCATGGTTTATTCCACGGGAAAAGCACGGTATTCCTGGCCGATGATCATGCCCTCCAGGGTTCCGGCGGACATATCAATGAGCTTATCCAGAAAGGCTTCCGCCTGGGCTTCGGCGATGAGAATCTCAAGCTCCACCTCCGCGCCGAAATCGCAGGAGCGGACAACACCGTTCCAGGCGGCGATCTCCAGCTTCACCCGTTCATACAAATGGTAGGGACAGGGGATGTACAGGGCCGTCCAGACCCGTTTCATGGATTTGCCTGCCGCGTCCACCGCGATCTTCGCGCCCTTGGTATAGGCACGAACCAGGCCGCCGGCTCCCAGCAGGATGCCGCCGAAATACCGGGTCACTACGCAGACGCAGTTATACAGGCCCTCCCTTTGCAGCACCTGGAGCATGGGCATACCGGCGGTGCCGCCGGGTTCTCCGTCGTCGGAGAACCGGACAGCCCCATCCCGGATGATATAGGCCCAGCAGTTGTGGGTAGCGTCATAGTGCTGCTTTTTCATGGCCCCGATCTTCTCCAGTGCCTCCTCCTCCGTCTGGACAGGCCAAAGTCTGCCGATGAAGTGGGACTTTTTTTCATAAAATTCGTCCTCCCCGAACTGGGTGGGCACCAGATATTCATCCATATAGCCTTACATCTCCCCGATGATATATTTCCTGAGCTGTCCGTAAAGGATCTCATCCACCACGGTTTCAATCTCGATGCCCTCGGCGGTGTAGTCCACGGACTTGACCTGGGCACCGGCATGAAGGCGGTCCACCATGCCGCCCATGGAATAGGGCAGGCATACCTTGATGTGGAACAGGCCCTTGTCAAGAGCCTTCTCAATGGCCTTCAGCAATCCACTCATATTATCGCCCTTTTTGGCGGAAATTGCAACCACATCTTCCCCGATGGGAATGTCTGTGGGGTCCACCAGATCGGCCTTGTTGTAGACACTGATGATGGGGGTGCCTTCCTTGGCGAGCTTTGCGATCAGCCGCTCCACCACGGCGATGTGCTCGGCCCGGTTGGGATCGGCAGAGTCGATGACATGGAGTAGCACATCCGCATACTCCAGCTCCTCCAGGGTGGCACGGAATGCATCCACCAGATGGTGAGGAAGCTTGGAGATAAAGCCAACGGTGTCGGACAGGATCACATCCAGATTATCGGATACGGTCAGCTGCCGGGAGGTGGTGTCCAGTGTGTCAAAAAGCCGGTTGTTGGCAGGAATGCCGGCATCGGTGAGCTGATTCAGCAGCGTGGACTTGCCGGCGTTGGTATAGCCCACGATGGCCACCACAGGGACGGAATTCTTCATCCGGCGCTCACGCTGGACAGCACGAACCTGGCGGACCTGCTTCAGCTCCGTTTCCAGACGGGCGATTCGTTCCCGGATGTGACGGCGGTCGGATTCCAGCTTGGTCTCACCGGGGCCACGGGTGCCGATGCCGCCGCCCTGTCGGGACAGGCTCTTGCCCATGCCGGAAAGCCGGGGCAGCAGATATTTATACTGGGCCAGCTCCACCTGCAGGCGGCCCTCCCGGGTACGGGCACGCTGGGCGAAGATGTCCAGAATCAGGGCGCTGCGGTCAAGCACCGTGACGCCCAGAAGCTCCTCCAGGGCACGGATGTGGCCGGGAGACAGCTCGTTGTCAAAGACCGCCATGGTGGATGCGGTGGCCTGGATGAGCATCCGGACCTCCTCTGCCTTGCCCTCACCAATGAAGCTGTGGGCATCTGGGGTATGGCGGTTCTGGAGCACCTTCGCGGTGCAGAAGCCGCCGGCGGTTTCCAGCAGGGCCTCCAGCTCCTCCAGGGTCTCCTCGGTGGCTGTTTCGTCTGATCTGAATACGTCGGCATTCAGGCCCACCAGCACCGCCCGTTCTGCAATGTGTTCTTCAAAATTTCGTTCCATAGTATCTCCTATAAATCGACAAAAAACCCGCACTGCAACGCAGTGCGGGCTTCTCATCTTACTTCAGGCCAAAACGCTTGTTGAACCGATCAACGCGTCCACCGGTGTCAACCAGCTTCTGCTTGCCGGTATAGAAAGGGTGGCACTTGGAGCAGATTTCAACCTTAATGTCCTTCTTGGTGGAACCAGTGGTAAAGACATTGCCGCAAGCGCAGCGGATGGTAGTCTGTTCGTACTTGGGATGGAGACCTTCCTTCATTTCGTTCACCTCTTTCGTATCATGTAAAAGGGCATTTTTCGCCCTTGGCAATCTCAATCGCTCGAATATATTAGCACAAGACGAAGAAGAATGCAAGCACTTTTTTCAGAATTTTTCTATTTTTTTCGCGGAGCCGGAAAATCAAAAGGCCCAGTTTCCGTTTTCGAAGATCCGGACGGTCTTCCCGTCGGCACAAAGTGCATCGATGTTCATGGTTTCGCAGCCGATCATAAAGTCCACGTGGATCATGGAGTCATTGACGCCCAGGGCGCGGCATTCCTCCAGGGTGCGGTTGTGGTAATCCCGGATGGTATCGCAGTAGCCGGAGCCCATAGCCAGGTGGCAGGAGGCATTCTCGTCAAACAGGGTGTTGTAGAACAGCAGGCCGCTTTCGGCAATGGGGCTCTGCATGGGAACCAGCGCGCATTCGCCCAGGTAGGCGGCACCTTCGTCCATGGTGACCATCTGCTCCAGCAGCTCCTGGCCCTTCTCAGCGCCCACTTCCACAGCCTTGCCGTTTTCAAACCGGAGCCAGAAGTTCTCGATCAGCTGGCCCTGGTAGCTCAGGGGCATGGTGGAGTAGACGATGCCATCGGCCTGGCCCTTCATGGGCGTGATGAAGCACTCCTCGGTGGGAATGTTGGGGTTGAAGAAGATACCGGTGGAGGTGGTCTCGCCGCCGCCCACAAAGAGGGCCTCGGGAATCATGCCCACGGTCAGATCGGTGCCGTTGGCTGCGGTGTAGTGCAGGGAACGGATGCCCAGCTCATTCAGATGGGCACAGTGGGCGGTCAGGTCGGCGTTGTGGGCATCCCATGCGGCCACGGCATCCTCGGTGACCCGGGAGGTGGACAGGATGGCCTCCCAGAGCTTTTCGATGGCTCTGGCCTTGGTCAAGCCGGGGAACAGCTTCTTGGCCCAGGCGGCACCGGGAACAGCGGCCACGCACCACTGCTGCTTGCCGGTCATGGCATCGGAATAGGGGCGCAGGATGGGGTAGCTGAGCTGACGGGCCTTTGCCATCTTCTCCCGGTTGATGCCCTTCAGGCCATCGGGGTCTTCGCTGAGCAGACGGATGCGGACAGGAACCACATCGCAGTAATGCTCCTGCTGGGCCTTCTGCCACTCCTTGACTTCGCCCAGGGCCTTGACGCTCATGTAGCGGTAGTGGGTCTTTGCCAGGGGCTGGTAGCTCCAGTGGACCTCGACCTCACGGGCCTTGGCCTTGTAGCACTCCTCCACCAGCATCTGGACGAATTCGGGCTGGTCCAGACCTGCATAGATGTGGACCTCCTGGCCCTTCTGGATGTTGGCGCCGCATCGGGCGATCAGTCGGGCATATTCCCTCAGAACGGTCTTTTTCATAACGGATTCTCTCCTTACAGCATTTATGATGCTCTATATTCTAACAGAATTCCCCTCTCCCGTCAATCTATTCGGGCAAACCTTGAAAAAAGTTGCCATCTGTGATAAGATTCCTTCAAACAAGAACGAGGTGAAAGCCATGCTGACAAGAGAACAATTCCATGACCTGCTGAAGGACGGTCCCCTGCTTCTGGATGGCGCTGCCGGCTCCAATCTGCGCAAGGCCGGAATGCCCCGTGGCTGCTGCACCGAGGAATGGGTGCTCAACCACCCGGAGGTGATGATAGACCTCCAGCGGCGCTATTATGAAGCCGGGTCCCGGGTGCTGTACGCCCCCACATTCCAAGCACAGCCTGCGGCGCTCAAAGAGGTGAAGCTTGACAAGCAGACCGAGTCCATCAACGCCATGCTGGTTCGTCTCACCCGGGCTGCCGCTCCCGAGGCCCTGGTGGCAGGTGACATCACCACACTGGCGGTATATCTGGACAGCTTCGACACGGCGCTGTTTGATACAATGGTTGAAAACTACCGGCGGCAGATCGTGGGACTGCTGGAGGGCGGTGTGGATCTGATCGCCGCGGAAACCCTGCTCTATCCCCAGGACGCGGAGGCCATCCTCACCGCCGCGGAACTGGAAGGAGCGGAAACGGTGATTTACACCTTCACCATGCAGCCCGACGGCTCCCTGTTCTCCGGTATGGATGCCGGCAAGATTCTCCGGGAGCTGGAGGAAGCCGGTGCCGCCGCCGTGGGCTTCAACTGCGTGGCGGCGGATATGATGACACCGGGACTGGTGAGCAAGCTCCGCCGACAGGTTCGGGGGCCTCTGGTATGCAAGCCCAACGCGGGCATCCCGGTAATCAATGACAGCGCAGAGGCGGTCTATCCCATGGAGCCCGGAGAATTCGCCGGGATTGTAAGCGACTGTCTGGACATGGGCGCGAAGATCATCGGCGGCTGCTGCGGCACGGACCCGGAATACATCCGGGCTCTGGCGGAGCTGCTGAAGCGGAGGGGATAAGCCATGACAGACAATTCCATTTCCGTGGATAAAATCCAGGACTGTCTGGGGGCGCATCCCTGGGCATCCCTGATCCAGGTATTTGACGAGGTGGATTCCACCAACACCCTGGCAAAGACACTGGCGGCCCAGGGGGCACCGGAGGGCACCATTCTGATCGCCGACCGGCAGACCGGTGGCCGTGGACGCCTGGGGCGGAGCTTCCTCTCCCCCGGGGATGTGGGCGTTTATTATTCTCTGATTCTGCGGCCGGGCTGCAGCCCCGGGGAGCTGATGCATCTGACCTGTGCCACCGCCGTGGCCATGTGTGAAGCGGCGGAGGAGGCCTTCGGCTTCCGGCCGGGTATCAAATGGACCAACGACCTGGTGGTGGGGCGGAAAAAGCTGGGCGGCATTCTGACCGAGCTTTCCCTGAATCCCAAAACCGGGCTGGTGGACTGGGCTGTGGTGGGCATAGGCATCAACTGCCGTCAGAGGGAAGCCGATTTCGATCCTTCCATCCGGGATATGGCCTGCTCCGCCGCCATGGTGCTGGGACAGGATGCAGACCGGAATGTGCTGATTGGCACCATGACAAAAGCCCTGCACCGGATGTCCGTCACACTCCTGGCAGCGAAGGACGCCATCCTCGAACAGTATCGCCGGGATTGCGTAACGCTGGGCAAACAGATCAGCGTTGTCCGGGGAGATGAGGTGTTTCATGCCCTGGCCCTGTCTGTGGACCCGGAGGGTGGTCTTGTGGTTCGGCTGGAGGATGGCACGGAGCAGACCGTCAATTCCGGCGAAGTCAGCATCCGTGGATTCTATGGCTATATTTAGGGGAACCCTGATTAATACTAACTCTTAATAAAACAGCCTGACGCTTACCGGCTTAATTTGCACCAGAATGCGTTCTCCTCCTAGGTGGGCGACAGCCCACCGTCGTCGTCGGCCTTTTCTGGCACAATTTATCCTCGCTGAGCATCTAGGCCGTTCTATCAAGAATTAGTATAAATCGGCAAGAGTGGGTGGCGATGGATTTTGGTCCAAATAAAAGTTTGAAAAGCGCAGGAATACTGTATGTATTTCAGGTTTTTCAAACTGCATCGTTGGGCCAAAAGAGCCGCCAGCCGCCGCAGACGATTTATTCAGTGGTTTCTTAGATAAAATTGTTGTTGAAATTTGGTTACAGATTGGTTATACTTATGACAGCTACAATAATAACTGGAGGTTATCTGTTATGAAACTGTTCAACACCATTATGAAGCTGGCTGCTGCCGTTGCCGCCATCGCCGGTATTGCCTACCTGGTCGTGAAGTACATGGACGCCATCAAGGCATGGCTCGGCAAGCTCTGCCCCTGCTGCGAAGTAGAGCTGGAGGACGATTTCGACGTCGAGGTGGAGTTCGCTGAGGAAGCTGACGCAGAGCCCGTGGAAGAGGTCGTCGTGGAAGAACCTGCTGCCGAGGAAGCTCCTGTTGAGGAAGCTCCTGTTGAGGAAGCTCCTGTTGAGGAAGCTCCTGCTGTGGAGGAGTCCGATGCTCCCGTGGCTGACGAGGCTGACTTCGAGGCTTGATCCTGTAATAATGTTTCCCGGCAGGCGAGCCTGCCGGGAATTCTTTTGGGTAAAAACACGCCCCGGACAAAGTCCGGGGCGTGTTGCTGTATTAATGTAAGGGCGAGGGATAGATTCCGGCATCCGTCATTTCCTTGAAGGCTTCCCGTACGGAGGGAATGTCCTCTGCGAAGGTCATGCCAAACCAGCGGCTTTCCGTAGGAAGCACCTGAACCCGGACACCACGGGTCAACATTCTACCGATCTCCGTGGGAATCAGGAATTCAGACTTGGGCTGCTCCAGATCCCGGGCCAGAAATTCCAGGAACTGTTCCTCCAGCCGGTCCAGCACATCCGGGGTAAAGGCCCACATGTTCATGGACACGGGAATGCCCGGGTCCAGATCCATGATCCGGCCTTCCACCATAACGCTGGCACCCCGGGCGCTTTTGATGATCTGCTTGGTTTCCACGATGTGCTTCAAGCAGCCGTTTTCCTCCATGGTACACAGGCCCCGGGTCACACCGCCGTTGTCACTGAGGGTGTTTCCCAGAGAGAAGCCCACCAGTCCATAGCAGCCGGTGCTGTCCTGAGGCAGCGCATCCAGAAAGCGGCTTGCCTTCCGGTAGGAATCCTTACCGTAATAATCGTCCGCATTGATCACTGCAAAGCCGCCGTTGACCATACCCCGGCAGCTCAGCAGGGCGTGGCCCGTTCCCCAGGGCTTGGCACGTTCCATCGGGCAGACATAGCCTCCGGGCAGGTCTGTTTTCTCCTGGTAGGCAAGCAGCACTTCCACCCCCTGGGCCTGGCAGATCGGGCGGATACGGGAACCGATGATGGATTCAAACAGTTCCTCTATGTCGTGTCTGATGATAAAAATAATCCGGTTAAACCCGGCTTCCAGCGCATCGTGGATGGCGTAATCCATGATCACTTCTCCGTTGGGCCCAACGGGAGTGAGCTGTTTGATACCATCCCGGAAACGGCTTCCGATTCCTGCAGCCAGGACGATAAGGGTTCGTTCTCCTGTCATGATTCAAACCTCCGACAGCATCTGTGGTTTGTAACTTTTTGTATATTATACACCCAGTATTCCAGTTCTGCAAGGCCTTCCAAGTTTTTTATACAGTTTTCCCAATCAGCCGCAGTTTTTCGGCTCTTGAAAGCTGTTTAATCTGGATTTCCCGTCGAAGTGCATAGGAATGGTCCGGACAGGGTTCCTGCCAGAGGAGTTTCACAGGCCCTCTGCCCCGGGTGTATTTGGCGCCCTTCCCCTGGTTATGGGCCTTCAGCCGATGCTCCAACCGGTCGGTAATGCCGGTATACAGGGTCCCATCTCGGCATTCCAGAATGTATACCACCCATTGCTTTTCCATGCTTGTTCCTCAAATTGCACCGGGCCGGGGCCAAAGCCCCGACCCGGAGTTGCTTACTTTCTTCTGCGCAAAGGTCTGCCCAGGAGCCTGTCCACCATGAGAAGCATCACATCCCACAAAATCACAGTGACGGCAAGCAGCCAGACGCCGGGACCGGAGTATTCCCCCAGCACTGCCTCCACGCCCATCACCGCCATCAGAAGGCCGTAGACCAGGGCGCCGGAGCCGGTGAAGAACAGGAGCTTCACGGTCTGGGACAGCCACTGGGGCCGGATTCTGGCAAACCGGTGCCGGATCAGCGGGTAATAGCCCAGAAACAGATACACCAGGGCCGCTTCCCGGTCCGGAGCCAGCAGCAGCGACAGAAGGGCTGTGGCCATGTAGTAGCACCAGGCGGTCTGCCTGCCGCAACGGGCCATCACCGGTCTGGTGATCAGAATACACAGCACCGGACAAACGTAGGTGTTCACCGGAATCAGGCTGCCCAGGCTCATAATGACCACCGCAACGGCGGTCATCATGCCGCCGAAGGCCATCTTTTGGGACTGACGGGCCATCAGCTGTTCTTCTTCAGCAGGTTATACTTGATGTCCCACAGCTTCTGGGACAGGTCCACATAGTAGTTGTGGGGATTGTCAAAGCGCTTGACCTCATCCCACAGGGTATCCACCTGCTCCAGGCAGTAGCTGCGGATCTCCTCCAGAGTGGGGCACTTGTAGACCAGCTCGCCCTTGACGAAGATGGGCACCTGCAGCTCCTTGGCGGTGAAGTTATAGACCGTCTTGGTCTTCCAGGTTGCTTCGGGATCAAAGATTTCCATCTCGCCGGAATCGTCCACCACCTCATCATAGACACAGAGGTAGTCGGCAATGGCCTTACCGGTATCGTTGCCGAAGAAGCGGTAGAGCTTCTTGAAGTGGGGATTGGTGATCTTGCCCACGTTCTCGGAGATCTTGATCTTGGGCACGATCTCGCCTTCCTTGTCCTCCACGGCAACCAGCTTGTAAACGCCGCCGAACACAGGCTCACTCCGGGCGGTGATCAGCCGCTCACCCACGCCGAACATATCGATCTTGGCGCCCTGGCGCAGGATGTCCTGAATGGTATACTCATCCAAAGAGTTGGAAACAGAGATCTGGCACTCGGTCCAGCCGGCCTCGTCCAGCATCTGACGGGCCTTCTGGCTCAGATAGGCCATATCGCCGGAGTCCAGGCGGATGCCGCACTTCTTGATGCCCAGAGGCTTCAGAACCTCATTGAACACCCGGATGGCGTTGGGCACGCCGGATTTCAGGGTGTTATAGGTATCCACCAGCAGGGTGGCGTTGTTGGGATACAGGGAAACGTAGGTCTTGAAGGCCTCGTACTCGGTGTCGAACATCTGGACCCAGGCATGGGCCATGGTGCCGCCGGCGTGAACGCCGTAGAGCTGATCCGCGATGGTGCAGGCGGTACCGTTGCAGCCGCCGATGTAGGCTGCTCTGGCGCCCAGAATGGCAGCGTCGGGGCCCTGCGCCCGGCGGGAGCCGAACTCCAGCACGGTTCTGCCCTCGGCGGCACGAACCACACGGTTGGCCTTGGTGGCAATCAGGCTCTGGTGGTTGGTGCACAGCAGCAGGAAAGTTTCGATCAGCTGGGCCTCGATGGCAGGGGCACGGACGGTGATGATGGGCTCCTTGGGGAACACGGGAGTGCCCTCGGGAACGGCCCAGATGTCACCGGTGAACTTGAAGTTGGCCAAGTACTCCAGGAATTCCTCAGAAAACAGCTCTCTGCCCCGGAGATACTCGATATCCTCGGGGGTGAAGTGGAGCATCTGGATGTACTCAATGATCTGCTCCAGACCGGCGGCAATGGCGAAGCCGCCGCCGTCGGGGCAGCGACGATAGAACACATCAAAATAGGTGATGCGGTCCTTGTAGCCGTTTGCGAAATAGCCGTTGCTCATGGTGAGCTCATAGAAATCGCAGAGCATGGTCAGATTCAGTTTGCTGGTCATGTCCATAACATACACCTCGTTAAATTATTTGGTTACATTATAAGACAATTCGGAAAAAATAGCAATCCTTATTTCTCTTTCTCCGGGAGATCTTCTGGTAAAATTGCCCATTGATTCACCTTCCGGAATATGCTATGTTGTAGACAGAACCAAAAAGGAGGCGCATTTTTATGGAACGATACCTGGAACGAATCGGTTACACCGGCGACCGCAGTCCCAACCGGGAAAATCTGACCCGGCTTCTGCGGTGCCATCTGGAAACGGTTCCCTTTGAGAATCTGGACTTCTGGCAAAACCCCAGGCAACTGCCTTTGCAGATCGATGCGCTGTATGACAAGGTTGTGACCCGCCGCCGGGGCGGTGTCTGCTGCGAGCTGAACACCATCTTCTGCTGGCTGCTCCGGGAGCTGGGATACGAGGCCTATCCGGTTCTGGTGCGGATCTTCATGGGGCCTGCGCCCCATCCCCTCTCCCACGAGTGTGTGATCGTGGTGTTGGACGGGAAGAAATATTACTGCGATGTGGGCTTCGGCGGCCCGGGACCCAAGGGGCTGGTCTGCCTGGAGGAAGCTGGGGTTCAGACCGTATTCGGCAGCGAATTCACGGTCACCCGGGACGGCATCCATTTCTGCATCCACGGGAATATGGACGGCACCTTCCAGCCTCTGCTGCAGCTGCTGGACATCCCTGCCACGGAGGCGGACTTCGGGATCGTACTCTATTTCTTCACCGCCCATCCGGATGCCCTGTTTGTCAATCAGCGCACCATCAATCTGTGCCAGCCCGACGGTGGATATCTTGCCCTGACGGGAAATACCTTTACCGGACGCCGGGGCGGCGAAAGCATCCGCCGGGAGGTGCCGGAAGCGGAGATTCCGGCACTGCTGAAGCAGGAATTCGGATTGGAGCCGTAAACAATGAAGCTGATGTTTTTATTCGGCGAAGGCGCCGTTGGAAAAATGACTGTCGGCCAGGAATTGACCAAAATCACCCCCTGGCGGCTGTGCCACAACCATGTAACCATTGAACCGGTGCTGGAGGTATTCGGAGAATTCCGGATAGATGTGATTTTGCAGCTCCGGGATGTGATTTTCCGGGAGTTCGCTGCATCCGATCAGTATGGCCTGATCCACAGCTTCATGTGGGCCTTCGATGCCCGGGAGGACTGGGAATATGTGGAGCACATCAAATCCATCTTCGGGCTTAAAGAAGAGGATGTGTACTATGTGGAGCTGGTGGCTCCCGAGAAAGTGCGGCTTGCACGGAATGCGACGGAAAACCGACTGGCCCACAAGGCATCCAAACGGGATATCGAGGCATCCAACCGGCGGCTGGCGGAGATGTCTGCCAAACACCGGTTTGTCAGCCTGCCCGGGGAGCTTCCCTTCCCCAATTATTTGCGGGTGGAAAATGGGGACATTTCTGCCCAGGAGGCTGCCCGGATCATCAAGAACCATTTCGGATTCTGATCAGGCGTAGCCCCAGTCCTTCAGCTCCCAGCCGAACAGGGTCTTTACAAGGGTCCATTCATAATTCCGGTAGGTCATGCCCGGGGTAAGGCCGGAAGCGGCTCCGGAGTCGTCCACGGTAAAATCCGTCAGCAGAATGATGGTATCCTTTCCGTTACGCTCTGCCTCCCGGCTGGCTTTTTCCCCGGTTGCTTCCTCGTCATAGACGATGGTAAGAAGCTGGCAGCCGTCGAAGTGCTGTTTGAAATGGCTCTCCACCACATCCATGGCATCGGCAATGGTTTGCTCGCTGTAACGCACGGAAGGGCGGATCTGCCGTCCGTGGGCGCTGGTATCTCCCCCGCCGCAGCCGGTGAGCAGCACAAGTGCCAGAAGCAGGGCGGTAATCATCTTACAGGATTTCATCATCAATCTTCCTTTCTTTTGGGATACGCCCACTGTAGCACAGATCAGAAAAGTTTTCCACAGGTTGTGGATAATCTTCAAGAAATCTTAAGGTTCCGGACATAAAGACAAAAACGAGGATGCGGCAAGCATCCTCGTTATGATTTACATATCCTGTCGTCCGGCCAGGGCACGGGACAGGGTGACTTCGTCGGCGTACTCCAGCTGACTGCCCACGGGAATGCCGTAAGCCAGCCGGGTCACACGGACCTCCAGAGGCCGCAGAAGCCGGGAAATATACATGGCGGTGGACTCACCCTCCGTATCCGGGTTGGTGGCCATAATGACCTCCCGGACATCTCCCTTTGCCACCCGGTTCAGAAGCTCCATCACCCGGATATCATTCTGGGTCACATGGTTCATTGGGCTGATGACACCGTGGAGCACATGATACACACCCTTGAATTCCCGGCTGCGCTCCATGGCGATCACATCCCGGGGTTCCGCCACCACGCAGATCAGGCTCTTATCCCGGGTGTCATCATCACAGATGGGACACAGCTCCCTGTCCGTCAGATTCTGACATTGGGGGCAGCATTTGACGCTGCGCTTGGCATCCACAATGGCATCGGCAAACTCCTGGGCATCCTCCAGAGGCAGGCTCAGCACATGGAAGGCAAGGCGCTGGGCGGTCTTGCCGCCGATGCCGGGAAGCCGGGCGAACTGATCCGCCAGGTTTTGCAGCGCTGCAGGAAAAAACTGCATGATGCCTCCTTAGAACAGGCCGCCCAGGTTCAGACCGCCGGTGAGCTTGGCCATGTTGTTCTGAGCGTCTGCGTCAGCGGAGCGGAATGCCTCGTTGACAGCGGCGATGACCATATCCTGCAGCATCTCCACATCGTCGGGGTCCACTGCCTCTTCCTTGATGGTCAGGTTCACCAGCTGATGCTTGCCGTTGACTTCAGCGGTGACCATGCCGCCGCCTGCGGTTGCGGAGTAGGTCTTGCGCTCCATCTCCTCCTGCATCTGCATCATCTGCTGCTGCATCTTCTGTGCCTGCTTCATCATCTGGGACTGGCTCATGCCGCCCATGCCGCCGGGCATACCCCGGAATCCACCTTTTGCCATAACTGTAATTCTCCTTTAATCTTGCTTGATTTTTACGATATCGGCGTGTTCCCGGCCAAAGGCCATCAGCCGTTCCATCTGTTCATTCCGCGCAGGGACCGCACCCCGGTCCACCGCTTTGGCGCTTACGTTTCTGCCCAGGAGGGCGGAGGCCTTCCGGGCGATGAGTTCCATCAGCTCCCGCTTGTTCACCATTTCCAGGGTGAAGGCGTTGGAGCAAAGCAGCACCACCTGATTGCCCCGGAGGATTCCCTGAACCGGGGACTGGGGCGATGCGTTGAAAAAGCCCTTGATGGGAGGCCGCAGCTCCCTCTGGAGGGCGGCGGCCAGATCCGGCCAGAAGCCCACAGGGGTATCGTGGGGCATTTCTGCCTCAGACTGGGGCGGCGCGTCGGTGTCATCCGGCGGCGGAGGAAGCTCCTCCGCCGGCTCAGGATTCGGTTGACGGACAGCATCTCCCTGTTTTACCACAAAATCTCCGGTACGGAGCTGCTCCTCCAGCCGGGAGATCCGGGCGTTCAGTGCCTCGGCATCCATTTGGAGAGCCGGATCGCAGAGGTTCATCAGACAAAGCTCCGCATCCAGGCGGCGGCTGGCACTTCGGGTGAAGCCTGCGGCGGTGGTCTGAAGCAGGCCGATCATCCGCACCAGCTCCCCGGGAGAGAACCGGGCAACCAGCTGTCTTGCCTCACTGTCGGGAGCCACGCCGGACAGCAGAGAGATGCCGGATTCCGGGGCGGTTTTCAGAATCATCAGATCCCGGCACAGGGCGGACAGCTCGTCAATCATGGCGGCAACGTCCTTGCCGTCGGCATATAGCCGGTTGAACAGCTCCAGAACGCCTTTTGTATTCCGGTCAGCCACCATGGACAGCATTCTGCCGCAGGTCTGTTCGCCGGCAATGCCCAGACATTCGTAGACACGCTGGGCGGTCAGCTCACCGGCGGTGGCGGAAGCGCACTGGTCAAGCAGGCTCAGGCCGTCACGCATACCGCCGTCAGCAAGCCTTGCCAGAATCCGGGCGGCAGACTCGTCCAGGTCAATGTTCTCCTGGTAGGATACATACTGGAGCCGGGCGGCGATGTCCTCCGGGGTGATCCGGCGGAAGGAAAAGCGCTGACACCGGGACAGGATGGTGGCCGGAACCTTGTGCAGCTCCGTGGTGGCCAGAATGAACAGCAGGTGCTCCGGCGGCTCCTCAATGATCTTCAGCAGGGCGTTGAAGGCCGAGATGGAGAGCATATGAACCTCGTCGATGATATACACACGCTTTTTCACCTGGCTGGGGGCGTAAACCGCGTCATCCCGGAGATCACGGACGTTGTCCACGCCGTTGTTGGAGGCGGCGTCGATTTCCAGCACATCCATGCAGGTGCCCGCGTCGATGGACTTGCAGGCAGCGCAGCAGTTGCAGGGGTTGCCCTCCTGGGGATTCAGGCAGTTGACAGCCTTGGAAAGGATCTTGGCGCAGCTTGTCTTGCCGGTACCACGGGAGCCGGTGAACAGATAGGCATGGCTCATGTGCCCGGACAAAAGCTGGGTCTTCAAAGTCTGGGTCACAGCCTGCTGACCCACAACGTCATCAAAGGTCTGAGGACGATATTTACGATATAGCGCCTGGTACATAACGCCCTCCTTCCTTTCAATCATCCGCGAAGCGGATACCACAATTCATCATTCATCATTAAAAAGGCCGGCTCATAACAAGATCGCACACCCACATTTGAACGAGCTGAACACCCGGACGCCATGCAGTTAGCTCAGGAACGGCTGCCTCGCGGCACACGAAATGATCCGCTTAATGCTGCTTGGTTCCCCACCTGACATGGTTCACGGGATTCCGTTGCGCAAGACCGATCCATCAACACCACTTACATGGCCCAGACGGCACTCAGACAAGCCCGGGTGTGGGAATTCATCCCTGCTGTAGCGGATTGCAGGCATAGGGCACCGCTATCTCCCCGACTAGTGCGACCTTGTTACGAGCCGGCCGGCTGAACAAGGTTATTCGATTGAAAAGTTGATCAGTTTACCTTGGACTCGATGAAAGCAGCCATCTGACCGAAGGTGGTGATGGTCTCGTCCTCGATCTCCAGCTCAACGCCCAGCTCGCTCTCCAGATCCATAACCATCTCAACGATGTCCAGGGAGTCGATGCCCAGGGTCTCAAAGGTTGCCTCGGGAGTGATCTCAGCAGGATCAAGCTCCAGATGCTCTGCAGCGAACTTAACAAGCTTCTCGTACATAACTGTAACCTCCATAAGGCATTTGTTTTTATTTCCGGTCTATTCTAATACAAGATTGCCGGTTTGTCAATGGTTTATTCTGCGGCGGCTTTTCCGGCGGCAAAAGCTGTGGCCCAGGCGATCTGGAGGTTGAAGCCGCCGGTGTAGGCATCGCAGTCGATGAGCTCGCCGGCAAAGTACAGTCCGGGAACCTTTTTGGATTCCATGGTCCTGGGATCGATCTCGCCGGTTTTTACACCGCCGGAGGTGATGATGGCCTCGCTGACCGGGCGCTTGCCGGTGATGGTCAGGGTAAAGCCCTTCAGAAGCTCCACGAGAGCCCGGCGGTTTTGTTTGGTAAAGGAATTGGCCTGGAGCTGGGGGTCCACCCCCAGACGCTTCAGCACCACGGGGATCATGCTCCGGGGCAGCAGATCCGTCAGGGCATTTTCCATGCTGCGGTTCTGGTAAAGCTCCAGATCCCGGAGAATCCGCTCGTCCAGCTTGCCCTCTTCCAGGGCAGGCTTCAGATCGATGGAAAAGCGCCAGCCGTCTCCCTTGCCAATGTGGGCAGAGGCGGACAGCACCGTGGGGCCGGAGATGCCGAAATGGGTGAAGAGCATTTCGCCGAAATCCTTATAGACAGCCTTGCCCTTGGGATTCAGCAGCTTCACCGCCACATTCCGCAGGGCCAGGCCCTGCATTTCCCTGGCATCCTCCCCTTCTGTTTCCAGAGGAACCAGACTGCCCTGAGGTTCCACGACGGTATGGCCCAGGTCCCGGGCGAAACGGTAGCCGTCGCCGGTGGAGCCGGTGGCTGGATAGCTGGCACCGCCGGTGGCAAGAATTACTTTGCCGCAGGGGAAGTATCCGGCGGAGGTATCCACGCCGGTGACTCCTGTTTCATCAGCGGTGATGGCATTGACCTTCGCGGTTTTGACGGTGACACCCTCCCGGCGGAGGGCCCGGGTCAGTGCATCCAGAACGCTCTGGCTCCGGTCAGACTCCGGGAACACCCGGTTGCCCCGTTCTGTTTTCAGAGGGCAGCCCTGGGCTTCCAGAAAGGTCATGATCTCAGCCGGGGGAAAGGCCGCCATGGCGGAAAAGAGGAATTTTCCATTCCGGGGAGTGTTCCGCAGAACCTCCTCGGCATTGCAGTTGTTGGTGACGTTGCACCGTCCCTTGCCGGTGATCAGCAGTTTTTTGCCCAGACGGTCGTTTTTCTCCAGCAGCAGGACGCTTCTGCCCTGCTTCGCGGCGGTGATGGCCGCGAACATACCTGCCGGGCCGCCGCCGATGACACAAATATCAAAGGCCATTTCCGCCCTCCTGCTTCTCGTAAACATGGTACTGATCCCAGATCTGTTCCAGAGAGGTGAAGATCCGGCTGAGCCGCTGCTCCCGCTGGGCGGCGATGGCAACAATCAGGGCATTGATCACGCTCATAGGTGCCACAAGGGAGTCAACCAGGGACACCATGTCACTTTTGGCTTCCAGAACGAAGTCCGAATTCTGGCCCAGGGGAGAATCCTTGCCATCGGTCAGGCCGATGACCGTGGCACCGGCAGAGCGGCAGTACTGGGCCGCCTTCACGGTGGCGCTGGAGTATCTGGGGAAGGAAATGGCAACAACCACGTCCTCGGGCTTGATGGCCACGATCTTCTCAAACATCTCGCCCTCGCCGGAGGTGGTGACGGTGTGGATGTTGGGGGACATATAATTCAGATAGTAACCCAGAAACTGGGCCAGAGGGGCCGCGGAACGGACACCCAGGATGTAGACCCGGTCGGTGTCCAGAATGGCCTGGACGGCCTTGCGGAATTCCTCCCGGTCCAGCATATCCACAGTCTGACGGAGCTTCTCCGCATCGGCCTGGAGGACGGTGGACACCACATCCTGGCCCTCCATCCGGTCATTTGCCACCTCGATGCGCTGTACGGAGGTCAGCCGGTTCAAAACCATCTCCTGGATGGCCTTCTGCATACTGGGGTAGCCGTCGTAGCCCAGCTCCACGGCGAAGCGAACCACCGTGGACTCGGAAACGCCCACCTTCTTGCCCAGCTTGGAGGCTGTCATAAAGGCGGCCTTGTCATAGGATTCGGTTATGTATTTGGCGATGAGCCGCTGGCCCTTGGAAAAAGTGTGGGCGTTGTTCTGCAAAATGCTTAAAATATCACTGCTCATAGTCATCCTCCTGCGTATTGTATGCGCTAATTGCATCCATATTAGCAGAAGGCGAGCATTTTTGCAAGTCCTCTTTTCAAAAATTGCATTTATTCCGTCAGAAGCTGCTCCACTTCCCTGGGGCTCAGATACCGCCAGGCGCCGCTGGCCAGTTCGCCCAGGAGCAGCCTGCCCTCGGCAACCCGGAGAAGCTTGGCCACATTCATTCCGGCGGCCTGGCACATCCGGCGGACCTGACGGTTCCGGCCTTCGTGGATCACCACCTCCAGAACTGCCTTCTCCCCCGTCACCCGGATGGCCCGGACCTTGGGGGGACGAATCCGGTAGCCGTCCAGCTCGATGGGCTGGGCCAGCGCCTCCAGATTCTCCGGGGTGAAGCCAGTGACCCAGACACGGTAGGTTTTGGTCACTTCGTGCCGGGGATGCATGAGCAGATTGGCGAATTCTCCGTCATTTGTGAACAAAAGCAGTCCCTCGGAGTCCATATCCAGACGGCCCACCGGGTAGACCCGAACGCCGCAGCCGGTGACCAGCTGAGCGGCGTTTTTCCGGCCCTTTTCATCGGACAGGGTGGTCACATAGCCCCGGGGCTTGTTGAGCATCAGATAGACCTTTTTCTCCCGTCCGGGCAAGGGCTTGCCCTCCACCCGGATATCATCTTTCTCCTCATCTGCCCGGTCGCCCAGGCTGGCGGTGGCACCGTTGACGGTGACCAGGCCTGCCTGGATCAGCTCCTCGGCTCTCCGGCGGGAGCAGACGCCCCGGGAGGCGATGATTTTTTGCAAGCGTTCCATTTCATTCCTCCAAAAATTCTGTCCCAGAGGGACGGTTCCTCAAGCTGCTCCTGGGCCACAGTCTGCCCGAAGCACAGCCGCACTCTGCCGATGACCTGATCGTCCAGCAGCACATAGCAGATTCCCGCGTCGGCTCCCTGGGTCACCGGTGCATAGACAAAGCCCAGCTCCGGAAGCCGCAGCTCCGGCTGTTCCCCTTCTGTCAGGGGATAGGAAAAGTCCTCCCCGGCAAGAAGCTCCACGGAGGGCCCCCCTCCCTCCTCCACCTCCACCCGTCCCAGCACCTGACCCCGGGTTACGATGGGAGTCAGGGTATAATCCCGGAAGCCCTGCTCCAGGAGGGCTTCGTGATCTGACCAGTCCGAGGGGGCGTTGATGGTTACGCAAACCAGCCGTCTGCCCTCCCGTTGAGCGCTGGACACCAGAATCCGTCCGGCGGCACGGGTATAACCGGTTTTGACCCCGTCGGCCCCTTCCACACGCCAGAGGAGCTTGTTGTGGTTGGTCAGCTGCCGCTGTCCCAGCGTCACCTGTTTGGTGGACACGGTCTGGCGGAACACCGGGTCCGTCATGGCATAGGAAGCAAGGGCTGCCAGATCCCGGGCGGTGGAATAATGCCCGGGAGCATCCAGTCCATTGGGATTGACAAAGTGGGTATTCTCCAGGCCCAGGGACCGGGCCTTGTCGTTCATCAGCTCGGCGAAGCCCTCCACGGTGCCGCCGCAGTAGATGGCCAGCGCCACCGCCGCGTCATTGCCGGAACGGAGCATCAGGCCGTAGAGCAGCTCCTGAACGGTCAGGATTTCCCCCTCCTGCAAATACATGGAGCTGCCCTCCACCCCCACGGCTTCGGCAGGGATCTTCACCCGGTCCAGCACGTTGCACTGCTGGCAGACCACCAGGGCGGTCATGATCTTTGTGGTACTGGCAATGAGGCTCTGCTCATCGGCCCGTTTTTCGTAAATGACCCGGCCGGTGAGGGCATCCACAAGGATTGCCTTTTCCGCCGAAATCGCGCCGGCTCTGCCGGGAAAGAAAAGGACGGCCGCCATAAGGATGGCCGCCGTCCCGCGAATCACTCGTTTCATCCTTTTCACCCGGGAGCAGTATTCCCGGAAAGGAGTCCATTATTCAGAGACTGCCTGGGAATCGGGCACCTTTCTGTCGATGACGGACACAATTCTGTCCAGGGCATCGGGGATCATCTCCACCACACGGTCCGCGGTGGTGCTGGGTGCGCTGGCCACGGGCATCATCCGGACGGACTCGCCCCGGATCACCAGGAATGCGATGGGGGTCACCTTGACGCCGCCGCCCACGCCGCCGCCGAAGGGCAGCTCGGAATTGGGATTCTTGTTGGCGAAGTCAGATCCGCCGCCGCCAAAGCCAACGCTGACCTTGGACACGGGGATGATGGTCACGCCGTCGGGGGTGGTGATGGGTGTGCCCACAACGGAGTTCACGTCCACCATTTCACGGATCTTTGCAATTGTGTTTTCCAGCATATTGGGGAGATTCTGGCTCATAGATCAGCACCGCCTTTTCGTTTTTTCTGAATGGATAGATAGGTTTTCAATGCCCGGATGCCGTAGCATACCACCAGGCTGATGATTCTGCCAAGGGTGATGGTCAGATCCAGCCGGGCTGAGATGGTGGTTTGGTCCGCGGCAAAGTCGCAGCTGATGTGTACATCCTGTTTTTTGATGACGAACAGCCGCTGAAGCTGGCTCATCAGCGCAGCCAGGGATGCATTGGCTCTGCCGTAATTTACCGCCAGGTCACAGGGGTCATCCCCTGCCATAGTCATATGAAGCTTCAGCCAGTCCAGCCGCAGCTTCCTGCGCAAATCCCCCAGGAAGTCCACCACCAGCCCCACAAAGGGCCAGAAATCCAGGATGGAGCCGCCTTTGGCATCCGGGTCGCCCTGGGGCTGCTTCTGCTTTTTTTCCTTCGCCGCGGGAGGCTTCTGCTTTTTCTCTTTTTCCTGTTTCGGCTTTTCTTTTTTGGGTTTGGCCTTTTTTTTCATCGGGAAAACCTGTATTTTCACAGGTCCGGCGATGATCCTTACGAGAGGGCCGTTCTCGTCATAGATCACAGACACGCCAAGGGGAAGCACCGCAAGGACAGTGATGATCCCCAGCGCAATGAGCCAGCCCATTACGTCTGCTCCCCTGCCGGCTCCGACAGGGATTCCGCAGAGCCGAAGCTGACCCGTTCAATCTCCGGCAGCTCCTCCAGGGAGTTCAGACCGAAGGTCCGCAGGAAATCCGGGGTGGTGGCGTATTGAATGGGTCTGCCGGGAACATTCAGACGGCCTGCTTCGCAGATCAGCTTCTTGTTCAGCAGCGCGGAGATGGAATAGGAGGAATCCACACCCCGGATCTGCTCCACCATGGCCTTGGTGGCTGGCTGGTAATATGCGATGATCGTCAAAGACTCCAGCTGGGCACCGGAGAGCTTGGGGGGCTTCCGGGTTTCCAGTGCCTTGGTGACGTAATCCGCCATTTCACCGGAGGATACCATCTGGTAAGCATCCTCCAGACGGATGATCCGGATGCCGCGGCGCTGGAAGGCATAGGCATCTGCCAGGGCATTGGCAGCCTTGCGGACCTCCTCCGGATCTGATTCCAGCGCGAAGGCCAGGCGGCCTGCTTCCACCGT
Organism: Oscillospiraceae bacterium; assembly: GCA_017506735.1. GTDB lineage: Bacteria > Bacillota > Clostridia > Oscillospirales > Oscillospiraceae > Faecousia. Next base: position 147,051 of record JAFVMW010000046.1, read on the forward strand.
TTCTCCGGCGGCGAAGAGGATGGCTTCAATGGCTCTTTGCAGTTGTTCAAAATCCATCAGAGCTCCTCCTTCCTTTGATATTGCTCCGGCACCTGGCGCAGATGGACCTCGGGGTTTTCGCCGGTGAGATCATCCTCCAGGGTTACGGAATTGGTCTTGCACAGATCAAGCAGGGCCAGGAATGTGGCCACAACTTCAGACCGGGAACGGTTGCCGGAAAACAGGCTCTTCAGCCGGAGCACACCGTTCTGGATCAGGCGGCGGACCAGCTGGGCGGCCTTTTTGCCCACGGGATAGGGCTCCTTGCCCACGATGCCCTTGAAATTCACGGTGGGCGGAGGCAGCAGGCGGGCATTGCGCTCAGCGATGCTGTCCAGGGCCTTCAGAAGATCCTCGGGGGTATGCATATAGCGGTAGGTTTTGTCCCTGCGCAAAGGCTCCGGATGCTTGGTGAACAGGCAGCGGCCGATCTCATTCCGGGGTTCCAGCACGGCTACCGCTTTGCGAATCTCGCCGATGGCTTCCTTCCGTTCACGCTCCTCCAGAGATTTGCGGAGCAGATCCAGCTCGGACTCGGCTTCTTCCTTCTCTGCCTGGGACAGGAGCATTTTGGTTTTGATCAGCATCAGATGGGAGGCCATGGTGATGAATTCACTGGCAATCTCCATATCAAGACGCTTCATTTCCTCCAGATAGGCCAGGTACTGCTCTAAAATGGCGGTGATGCTCACATTCTGAATCTCGATCTTATTTTTGCTCAGCAGCAGAAAGATCACATCCAGAGGGCCTTCGAAATCCTCCATCTCCTCGGTTTTGGAGCGGACGATGCCCTCAAGCTTGTATTTCGGTTCGGTCATGGAACCTCCTAGAAGTAAAGCGCAGCCAGCAGGTCAATGGGCCACAGGCACAGCAGCTCCAGCACGTTCAGAACCGCGGTGCGCATGGCTTCCAGAGGGCCGTCCAGAATTCCGGTGAACAGCAGACCCATGAGCAGCAGGGTGCCGTAGCGCTCATAGCGCATGAGCTTCCAGTACCACTGGGCAGGAATCACCGCGAACAGGATCTTCGAACCGTCCAGGGGCGGAATCGGCAGCAGATTGAATACCGCCAGACCCACACTCAGCGTTGCCGTATAGACGAAAAACAGGGTCAGATAGTAAAGCGCCGTGCTTTCGGTAACAAACTGATAAAAGGCCGACACGGCGTAGCAGAGCATGGCGAGGGCCGCCAGCACCAGATTGCTCACCGGGCCTGCCAGGGCAGTAACCGCCATACCCAGCTTCGGATTTTTGAACCGGCGCATATCCACGGGCACAGGCTTTGCCCAGCCGAAGCGGACAGTGGCCAGCATAATCAAACCCACAATGTCAATATGCTTCATGGGGTTCAGGGAAAGACGGCCCATCCGCTTGGCGGTGGGATCGCCCAGAAGGTATGCAGTCAGACCGTGGCACATCTCATGAAAGGTGATGCAAAGCAGACAGCTTGCCACGGTGATCAGCAGCACCCATAGATTCTCAAACTGAAGCTGGGCAAACCAGCCGCGCAGTGCCTCCAACAGGACACCTCCCAAATCTAACCATAATTTGGCTACATTATAGCATTGTTTGCCATCCGGCGCAAGGGCTTCCTGAAAAAAACCATTTTTCGCCAGAAACGTTGCATTTTCTGGAAAAGCATGATATAGTATTTTCAATCATGACCGTAACGGAGGTTTTCGCAATGGCTACCAAGAAACAGCGGCGGCGTAACCAGTTCAGACAGCTGGAGCGCGGCCTTACGATGGTGATTCTCGCAGATCTGGTTCTGTTTATTCTGACGCTGGCCGCAGGAGGCTCCGGCATCGGCTGGCTGAAGGTGATTGTCGGCCTTTGCGCCATCCTGATTTCCGGTTTGGGCGGTACGTTCCTGGTGCTGATCAACGAGCATAAGCGCAGAAGAAGCTGGTGGATGCTGTCCGCCTTCGCGTCATTGCTGGTGTGTACCCTGGTTTCTCTGATCACCGGCTATCCCTTCCCTGCCCCGTAAGCTTTCTGAATACCTGGCTGCGCTGTTCCCTGGGGGCGGCGCAGTTTTTTGGTTCTGTTTTCCTCAGCGGCGCATAGGCTGTCACCGGAAGGGAGGAATGCCCAATGGCGGAAAACGGCGGAAAGCTTGCCCACAAGCTGATTCTGGAGGAACGGGGACGGCTGAATCTCACCGGAGCCAGGGAGGTCATTCGGTTTGATGAATCGCTGGTGGAGCTGGGAACGGATCAGGGTGTTGTGGTAATTCAGGGAAACGGCCTGCGGCTGAAGTGCCTGTCTGTGGAGGATGGGGGTGTGGTAATTCAGGGGCAGATCGATCTGATCGCCTATGACGCGCCCCGGGGCCGCCGGGGGCTGTTCCGTTGACGGGTCCGGCGCTGGCCGGACTCCGGCTCATGGGATGCACGGGAATCGGCGTGGGAATCGGCTTGGGAATGGATCTGGTACAGCCCCTGGCCATCCGGCATAAGCTGTTCTACCAGCTTTTTTCATCGGTTCTGATCATCACCGGATGGCTTTATGCCTGCTTCGCCGTCTGCGCCTGCGATATCCGGATGGGATGGATTCTGGGAATCTGGGCAGGCTGGTTCGTCTGGGAACGGACCGCCGGAAGGTGGGTGCGAAGACTGGCTGCCCTTTTTTGGGGTGGCTTTGCCCGAATTCTGGCCTGGCTTCTTACACCAGTTGATTTAATTTTGAAAAAAATAAGGAAAATTGAAAAATTTTACTTTGCAACCGTGAAAAAATGGGTTACAATAGGATGGACTAAGCGTCGGAATCACCGACATTCTACCGGAGGGCCAGCAAATGCGCAGACTGAAGCAATTTTTCCAGAATTACAGGCTGGTTCGCCAGTACACATCCCCCCTGCTGAAGGCAGCGGTATTCTCCGCTGTGGCATTGTGTACGGTGACGCTGCTGGCCCTGGGTCTGTCCATTCAGGAAAAGGAAACCGAACTGGCCCTGCTTCAGGAACAGACCGCCGCCCTGGCCCTGGAAAACGCAGAGCTGCAGGCCCGGGTGGACGCACTGGGCACCGCTGAATCCTATCGGCAGATCGCCGCGGAGGAGCTGGGTCTGGTTGATCCGGATACCATCGTTTTTGTAACAGATTAAAGTTTGGAGGAAAAGAACACTAGTATGGAGTTAACCGTGGGAGCTGTCCTTGAGGGCAAGGTAAAATCGATCACCAATTTCGGCGCATTTATTGCGCTTCCCGAAAACAAGACCGGCATGGTACATATCTCTGAGATTGCCAATGCCTATGTCAGCGACATCCGGCAGCATCTGACCGAGGGCCAGGATGTGAAGGTCATGGTCATTGCCGTGGACCCGGCAGGTAAGATCAATCTGTCCATGAAGCGTCTGGAGCCCAAGCCCCAGAATGCCGAGCGGCCTGCCCGTCCTGCATTCCGCCGGGAGAACGGCGCCCAGAACGGGCAGACCGGCACCCAGAACCGTCCCCAGGGCAGCAATCGTCCTGCTCCTGCGGAAAAGCGTGCCGCCGCTCCGGTTCCGCCCCCTGCACCCAAGACCGCGGATCAGCTCTTTGAGGAAAAGCTGAAGGCTTTCATGTCTGAGTCCGACTCCAAGCTGTCCGGTATGCGTGCCGACCACCGCACCAAGAGCCGCAGACGCTAATCATCTCAGGGCTGCCCGATTTCGGCAGCCCTGCTTCTACGAAAGGAATGCTATGTCCACAGTTTTGATCACCGGCGGTTCCCGTGGCATCGGCGCAGCCACCGTAAGGCAGTTTGCCGGAGCCGGACACCGGGTGTATTTTCTTTACGAAAAGGAACATAAGGCCGCTGCCCAGGTGGCGGCAGAAACCGGCGCGGTGGCCATCTGCGCGGACGTGGCTGACCGGGAGGCGGTCAGCAATGCCTTCCGGCGCTTGCCGGACCTGGACATTCTGGTGTGCAACGCCGGAATCTCCATCGCCGGGCTTATGAGCATGCTCTCCCCGGAGGACTGGGACCGGCTGTTTGATGTGAATGTGAAAGGCGTTTACCACTGCGTCAACGCGGCCATGCCCTTCTTCCTTGCCAAACAGGCCGGCTCCATCGTTACTGTCAGCTCCATGTGGGGCCAGGTAGGTGGCAGCTGCGAGGTGGCATACTCCGCCACCAAGGGCGCGGTCATCGCCATGAGCAAGGCGCTGGCAAAGGAGCTGGGACCCTCGGGCATCCGGGTGAACTGCGTGGCCCCCGGCGTGATATTGACCGATATGTGCGCCGACATCGAACCGGAGATCCTGGAGGAGCTCCGGCAGGAATCCCCCATCGGGATGAACGGCAGACCCGAGGATGTGGCTGCCGCCATTGCATACATCGCCAATGCGCCCTTTGTCACTGGTCAGGTGCTGGGAGTCAACGGCGGATTTGTCATTTAACTTTTAGGAGGAAATCAAAATGAAAATTTCTGTTGCCTGCGATCACGGCGCTCTGGAGCTGAAGAACGCCGTCCGGGATCATCTGACTGCCAAGGGCATCGAGGTTCTGGACTTCGGCTGCCACAGCCTGGAAAGCTGCGACTATCCCGATATGATTGCCCCTGCTGCCCAGGCCGTTGCTTCCGGCGAATGTGACAAGGGCATCGTGCTGTGCACCACCGGCATCGGCGCTTCCATCACCGCCAACAAGGTCAAGGGCATCCGCTGCGCTCTGCTCAGCGACGTGCTGTCCGCCCGGATGACCCGTCTGCACAACGACACCAACGTGATGGCACTGGGTGCCGGCATCGTTGGCAAGAACCTGGCTCTGGAGATCGTGGACGTGTGGGTCGGCACCGAGTTCTCCGGCGACGAGCGTCATCAGAGAAGAATCAACAAGATGATGGCTCTCGAGGGCTGATTCTCAATCGCATCTTTTTGGGGCGCGCTGCGAAAGCAGCGCGCCCCTTTTTTGCTTTGTTTTTCCGCTTACTCCAGCTCAAAGGCGCCGGTGTACAGGCGGTAGTAGGTGCCCTTCTTTTCGATCAGCTCATCGTGGCTGCCGCGCTCGATGATGTGACCGTGGTCGAGGACCATGATGCAGTCGGAGTTCATGATGGTAGACAGGCGGTGAGCGATGACGAACACGGTTCTGCCGTGCATCAGCTTGTCCATACCATCCTGCACCAGCTTCTCGGTACGGGTATCGATGGAGGAGGTTGCCTCGTCCAGAATCATCACGGGAGGATCGGCAACCGCCGCCCGGGCGATGGACAGAAGCTGCCGCTGGCCCTGGGACAGGCTGGCACCGTTTGCGGTGAGCTCGGTGTTGTAGCCCTGGGGCAGACGCTCAATGAAGTCATGGGCGTTTGCCAGCTTCGCCGCAGCGATGCACTCTTCATCAGTGGCGTCCAGCTTGCCGTAGCGGATGTTCTCCATGACGGTGCCGGTGAACAGGTTGGTTTCCTGGAGGACAACGCCCAGAGAACGGCGCAGGTCGGCCTTCTTGATCTTGTTGATATTGATGCCGTCGTAGCGGATCTTGCCGTCGGCAATGTCATAGAACCGGTTGATCAGATTGGTGATGGTGGTCTTGCCTGCGCCGGTGGCACCCACAAAGGCGATCTTCTGACCGGGCCGGGCATAGACGCAGATATCCTCCAGCACCAGCTTCTCGGGGACATAGCTGAAGTCCACCATATCCAGAACGATGTCGCCCTTCAGCTCGGTGTAGGTAACGGTGCCCTCTGCCTTGTGGGGATGGCGCCAGGCCCAGCGGCCGGTACGCACGGCAGACTCGGTAATGGTGCCGTCAGCATCGATATTGGCGTTGACCAGCTCCACGTAGCCCTCGTCCACCTCAGGCTCCACATCCATCAGCTCAAACACACGCTCCGCGCCGGCCAGTGCCATGACGATGGAATTGATCTGGTTGGAGATCTGGTTGATGGGCATATTGAAGTTCCGGGACAGGGTCATGAAGGCCATCAGCGAACCCAGGCTCAGCATCTGACCATTGGACTGCACCACCACGATGCCGCCCACGATGGCCAGAATCGCATACTGGACATAGCCCAGATTGTTGTTGATGGGGCCCATCATATTGGAGAACTTGCCGGCAGAGAAGGCATTCTTCTGGAGCTCATCGTTCAGCTCATCAAAGCGGGTGCGGCAAGCATCCTCGTGATTGAATACCTTGACCACCTTCTGACCGTTGATCATCTCCTCGATGAAGCCGTTCACAGCGCCCAGGGATTTCTGCTGACCGATGAAGAATTTGCCTGCCTTGCCTGCAAGCAGCTTGGTGACGAAGATCACGCCCACCACGGTGAACATGGTGACGATGGTCAGAATCCAGGACTGGCGGACCATGGCGGTGAACACCACCACCAGGGTGACAACGCTGGACACAGCCTGGGGGATGGACTGGGAGATCATCTGGCGCAGGGTGTCAATGTCACTGGTGTAGCGGGACATGATGTTGCCCGCGGTGTTGGAGTCGAAGTAGCGCAGAGGCAGCTTCTGCATCTTGGCGAACATCTCGTCACGGATCTTCTTCTGGATGCCCTGGGTCACGCCGACCATCAGATAGCTCTGGAAGAAGGAGCCCAGCATGCCCATCAGAAGAATCATGGCGATCCGGGTCAGGAACTTTGCAATGGGGCCGAAGTCGGTGGAGCCAGTTGCCACCATGGGCAGGATGTAGTCATCAACCAGTCTGCCCAGAGCGGTGGAGCTGGTGGTCTGGGAGAAGGCCGTCAGGAAAATGCAGGCCACTACCACGATAAGGGTGGGCGCATAGTGCTTCAGGTAGCTCAGAAGCCGCAGAAGGGTTCCCTTGGCGTTTTTCGCTTTGCGGCCGTCGCCGCGCATTCTTGCAGGAGGCATTATTCGACCCCTCCTTTCTGCTGAGAGTAGAAGACTTCCTGGTAGATGGCGGAGGTCTTCATCAGTTCGTCATGGGTACCCACGGCGGATACCTGTCCGTTGTCGAGAACAACGATCATGTCCGCGTCCTGCACAGAGGAGACACGCTGGGCGATGATCAGCTTGGTGGTGTTGGGAATCTCTTCCCGGAAGGCGCGGCGGATCATGGCATCTGTCCGGGTATCCACAGCGGAGGTGGAATCGTCCAGAATCAGAATTCTGGGCTTCTTCAGCAGGGCCCGGGCAATGCACAGACGCTGCTTCTGACCGCCGGAAACATTGGTGCCGCCCTGCTCGATGTAAGTATCATACTTGTTGGGGAAGCCCTGGATAAATTCATCGGCGCAGGCCAGCTGACAGGCGTGGATCAGCTCTTCGTCGGTGGCATCGGGCTTGCCCCAGCGGAGGTTCTCCTTGATGGTGCCGGAGAACAGCTCGTTCTTCTGCAGCACCATGGCAACGTTGTCACGGAGGGTCTTCAGGTCATAGTCCCGGACATCCAGGCCGCCTACCCGGAGGACACCCTCGGATACGTCATACAGCCGGGGAATGAGCTGAACCAGGGTGGACTTGGAGGAGCCGGTGCTGCCCAGAATGCCCACGGTGGCACCGGAGGGGATGTGCAGCGTCACTTCCTTCAGCGCCCGGTGCTGGGCGGTGGCGCTGTAGCGGAAGGACACATTCTCAAAATCGATGGAGCCGTCGGGAACCTCGGTGACGGGCACTTCCGCATCCGTAACCAGGTCGGGCTGCTCCTCCAGGATCTCATAGCAGCGGCGCAGAGGGGTGCGGCTCATGGTCATCATGACAAAGACCATGGAAAGCATCATCAGGCCGGAGAGAATCTGGGTGGTGTAGGTGAACATGGAGGACAGCTCACCGGTGGTCAGGCCCATCACAGGATTGTTGCCGGAGGCCACAACCATCTGGGCACCCACCCAGGAGATGGTCAGCATACACACATTGACGCAGCCCATCATAATAGGGCTGTTCAGAGCCAGAATCTTTTCCGCCTTGGAGAAGTTGGCGGCCATTTCGCCGGAGATGTCGGTGAATTTTTCGGTTTCCTTCGCTTCCCGGACATAGCTCTTGACCACACGGATGCCGTGGATGTTTTCCTGCACCACGTTGTTCAGTCTGTCCATCAGCTTGAAGCTCCGGTCAAAAATCTTAAAGACCACGGGAGTCAGCAGAATCAGCGCGCCTGCCAGCACGGGCATCACCTTCAGATAGGTCAGGCTCAGCTCGGGAGAGATCTGCCAGGCGGAGATCAGAGCCAGGACAAGCATCATGGGACAGCGGATGGCCATACGGATCATCATCTGGAAGGTCATCTGCAGATTGGCCACGTCAGAGGTCAGACGGGTGACGATGGAGGCAGTGGAGAATTTGTCGATGTTGGAAAAGCTGAAGTTCTGTACATTATAATACATATCTCTCCGCAGATTCCGGGCGAAGCCGGTGCCTGCCTTGGAGGCGTAGACCGCGGAAGCCACACCGAAGGACAGACTCAGCAGGGCGCAGAGCACCAGCTGCACTGACTTGGTGATGACCACAGTCATGTTCTGCATGACAATGCCGTAGTCATAGAGCTGGGCCATGACCAGCGGGATCAGGACCTCCATGGCCACTTCGCCGATCATGCACAGGGGGCTGAGCAATGCCGCCCACTTGTATTCCCGGATGCACCGGGCAAGACGTTTGATCATTGGTTTACTCCTCTCGTTTCGGGGGTGAAGATTTCGTTTCCTCGCTCAGATTGCTGATGGCCCGTTCCAGCATGGCACGGAACTGCACCTTTTCCGTCTCGGAAAAGCCCTGCATCATCCGTTCCTCGTTCTCCCGGATGGACTGGACAATCTGCCGGGAGCAGGACATGCCCTTTTCCAGCAGGAAGATCCGCTTTACCCGTTTGTCCTCCGGATCGGGGCGAAGCTCCACAAAGCCTTTGCTTTCCATCCGGCTGAGCAGGCCGGAAACTGTGGGATGGCTCAGACCGAAGGCCTGTTCCACATCCCTTGCACAGAGCGGCTGCTTGGCGTGGGTCAGATAGCCGATAATCTTTCCCTGTGCTGCCGTCAGATCCAGGGCTACCAGCTTCTGATTGATGCCTTGCTCCATCCTGAGTTGTATCACTTTGAAATAGTGACCGATGTGATGCTGCGTAATCATCACCTCCAAATTAGGTTGTTCGCTACATATTCTACCACGGACGCCCCTGGAACGCAATGACCCGGAAACGGAAAAAAAGCAAAAATTCGCAGTCCAAATCTGTACAAAAAACACAATTAACGGCACCCCTCTCCCTGTTTTTGAACTATCTGGAAAATTTTAGAAATTTTGTTGCCTTTTCTGGAAAAATATGGTATGCTTTTTACGGTGATCCGGCGGTTTGGAAGGCGTGCGTCCTGTCCAGCGCCCCAGCCCTTTCTGCCCCCTCTCCGGATCACCGTCCCCTCTTTTCTGCAGGCCGACAGAGTATTCTGCCGGCCTGTTTTCTATCGCCGAAATGCAAAAAACGCACCCGTTCTGATATGATCCCCCTAAAGTAGACCATGGAAATATCCAAGTCTATTTTAGGGGGATATTTCTATGTCCAGGTCAAAGCATAGTGCAGAATGGAAAATAGAAATTGTAAAGAAATATCTATCTGGCGAAGGATCATATGAA
>JAFVMW010000047.1 GCA_017506735.1 Oscillospiraceae bacterium
AAAAAATTATGGAAAAACACCCGAAGTCTTGACCTGACTTTGGGTGTTTCTGCTGAGTATGATGTTGTTTTCCCGGACTTTCCAGTCGTAAAAGTTCGGATTTCTCCGGGTCCGTTTTTTGGCAAGTGGCAAAGTCCGGTTATAGCATATTAGAAGATAAATGGTTAAACTGTTTTATTAAAAATTAGTATTAGGGGTCCTGATTAGGTATTTGTATTACGGGTCCACAATAATGATGGAGTAGGTACGGTCATGAGATTTGGGGTTGTCTCTGGGGATACCGGTGAGAACATCCGGCTCCTCCTTGGTATAGCCGTAGCGCAGCTTCACGATGACCACGCCGGGGTCTGTGGGGAAGAAGAACCGGTGGCTTTCCGCACCATACATCTCCACCAGCTCCTCGCCCTCGGTGACGGTCCACTCAAAGACATGGTACATAGAATCCCACCCCCGATGGTCGTAGAAGATCTCCAATACCTGGTCTGTGGTGATGGTGATGGTCTGATTCACGCCGCCGTCCACCCGAACCAGGTCATCCGGGTCATATTCCGGCATGGGCTTTTCGGGCACCGGGGCGGTGCTGACGGCGCAGAGGATTTCGATCTCTCCGGGTTCGCCAACGGTGGTGGCAGTATGGATGTAGAGCACTGCGTCACCCTCCGGCTGGTAATACATCACCCGGACGGAGATGGACGCAAACGCCGTGGTATTATAGGTCTGGCCCCAGGTCTGTTCATCCACGGTGAGATGGAAGGTGAATTCATCCTGTTCCAGGTCGTACTTCTGGAAGATGGCTCCCTGCTTCAGCGCTTCGCCGTCCAGGCCGAAGACGATGCTTTCCTCCGGCGTATAGCCCTCCACAGTGAACATATGGGTGTCTCCCTGGGTTTCCCAGAATACATCGCCGGTCAGACCAACGCCGTCCCGAACCACCAGGGCCTGGCCCACCTGGGCGGTAAGTCTGCCGTCGCTGGTTTGGTAGCTGCCGTCATCCAGACGGATGAGGCCCGCACCCAGGGATTCACCGCCGGGGGTCAGGTCAAAGTTCTTCCCATCCATCCGCAGGCCCAGGTCGCAGAGTTCCAGACCGTCTACCAGATCGATGCGGTAGGTTTTGGTTCCGGCACTGCCCTTGGAGGTCCAGATGCAAATGTGGCAGGGGGTCTTGGAGAACTGCTGGGACATGGTTTCCAGCTCCGGCATATCGTCCCGGATCAGACCCCAGGAACGGTAGGTGCCGGAGAAGGACTGCTCATAGGCATCCACCAGGGTGTAGCCGTTTTCCTGCAGCATGGCAATGTAGGCATGGATGATCTCCAGGGGCAGCTCCTTATATTTGTTGTAGCTGCCGCCGGGCTTGCCGTCCAGCCGTACCTGTCCGTAGGAGAAGTAACGGATATCCTGCACGCCGTTGGCAGGACGCTGGCTCAGATATGCCAGGTCAACGGGATCAGCCACCATGCCCTCGGTGTATTCGGGCTGGGTGGGCTCGGGTTCGGTGGGCTTCGGTTCAGTGGGTTCGGGTTCCGTCGGCTCCGGATCAATGGGGGTGTCCTCCAGGGCATCGGTACGGTACAGGAAGGTGACAACCTGACCTCTGGTGCAGGAGGCATTGGGAGAGAACAGACCATTGCCTGTACCGGCGGTGATGCCGTTCTCCACAGCCCACAGCACACTGTTGTAGAAATAATCGCTGGATGTTACATCAGAGAAGGGATTCTCATCGGTTTCGGCCTGGGGCTGTCCCTGGGCGCGCCACAGGAATGTGGCGACCTGACCTCTGGTGCAGGGGGCATTGGGGGAAAACTGACCGTTGCCCGTACCGGCGGTGATGCCGTTTTCCACAGCCCACAGCACGCTCTTGTAGAAATAGTCATCTTCCGTGACATCGGAGAAGGGATTCTCATCGGACACCGGCTCAGGGCACCCCATAGCCCGCCAGAGGAAGGTCACGACCTGCGCACGGGTACAAGCCGCGTTGGGCGAAAACAATCCGTTTCCGGTTCCGGATGTGATGCCTTTCGAAACTGCCCAGCGTACCGGCTCCTCATAATAGGAATCCAAAACCACATCAGAGTAGAGCCAGTACCGATCAGAAAAGACGGGCCCACGCTCCCCCTGCTCCCACATCCTCAGACTTGTATTCTGAAGCGCATCCACATTCCTGTTCAACTTCGACACAAGTGTACCATCCATTAACGCTGCTTCTGCCACCAGCTGACCGAATTTGCTGCCAGCAGTTGCATGCTCACCGCAAAAATACAGGTTATACTGCTGATTTTCAAAGAAATGATCCGAAGATGCCAGACCATTCACATCAGAGTAAGCATAAACAGCTCCGCTGGTCCAACAATTATCAGCATCCTCAAAATAGCGATAGCCGGGAGGCGTATAGGAGCAATCGATGCCGCCTGCCTTCAATTCCTCGCCATACAACTCTGCGTGGATTGATCCTGCGTTAAAGCAATTTGTGATGACTTCCATTCCCTGCAGACCTGTGCAAATTCCGGCAACGTAGGCGACGTTGGAGCTTGCGGCATCCGGAACGTTCAGATTGACGTAGATATCGCCATAATTACCGCAATTGCGAATTCCATCCGTGTATGCGGCCCTGCCGACCACGCCGCCAATATAGGAACCGCAGCCGCAGTTGTAGCCTGTGACGGTAATACTGCCATAATTGACGCAGCCATCCACGATGCCGCCGCTGAAGCCTACAACGCCGCCAAGTTCAAAGGCACCAAAGCTTCCTGCACCATCCACAGTTGTGGAATACGAAATGGTAAGATCAGCAACGCAATTTCGGATCACACCATCATCCGAGCTTCCAACTAGGCCGCCGGCATGATGTACATTCTGAGCCTCAAAGCGACCGGTCACATAACAGTTTTCCACCACACCTTCGCACGTGGATGCCAAGGCGCCTGCATAACTGCGTCCCCAATCAGCCTGATAGAAATCCACATTCTCCAATGTCAAATTCCGAATACAACCGTCGGCGCGAATCCCCCCAAAAAAGCCCCCATCAGAGCAATATAGATTGGAGATTTTATGCCCGTTACCATCAAATGTACCGGTGTATCCGTAGTCCTTGGAGAAACGATTCGCATGGATGGTTTTCCATTCTATTCCAGTCATGTCCAGGTCAGCCATCAAAATTGCTGACTGAGAAGCAGCCACAGCATCGTTTCCATGATCCAGTATGGCCTGAGCAAAGATCATCAGGTCCTCCTCTGAAAATATCAGAAACGGTTCCTCTGTAAACACAAAGTCATCTGAGGCAGCGTACACTGACGGACTCCATACCAACAGCAGAGCAAACACCATGCAAACAGAAATCAGCCTTTTCTTCATTGTGATGTACCCCTTTCAAGCATTTCCAGTACCAGTATAGCAATTTTTCGAACAGAAAGCAAGGATGAGGTCGCCGATCTCAATCTGGCTGGCGGACGCATCCCATGCCCGAGGGGCGGCGCTGTGAATCCTTCCGTTCGGGCCCACAGCGGCTCTGCTGCAAGGGGACAGGATGTTTTTTCTTGCCTGTTGGGGGAAAATGTGATAAGATGAGAGCGTAAGGAGGCGATTCTATGGCTTATCTGTACGTGATTCTGCTGAGCTATCTGCTTGGCTGCTCCAACATGGCGTTTTACATATCCAAGCTGAAAAAAGTGGACATCCGCTCCGGCGGCTCCGGAAATCTGGGTGCCAGCAACGCGGTGATTCTGCTGGGATGGGGTTCCGGTGTGCTTACCGCCGTCCATGACATCGGCAAGGCTGTCCTGGCGGTCATCGGCGCGAGAATCCTGTTCCCGGAGAGCCCCTATGCCGACGCGGTGGCAGGTGTGGCTTGCGTGCTGGGACATATTTTTCCCTTTTATCTGAAATTCAAGGGCGGCAAGGGCTTTGCCTCCTATCTGGGCATGACCATTGCACTGCACTGGAAGTTCTCCCTGGCGGTGCTGATCCTGGTGGTCATTGTGACGCTGATCACGGACTACATTGTGGCCGCAACCACCACCACCATCGTTCTGGTGCCTGTGGGCATCGGCATCCTGGCCGGAAGCCTGATTCCCGCGGCAATTCTGCTCATCGCCACGGCGGTGATTGCCTGGAAGCACCGGGAAAACTATGTCAGAATGTATCACGGAACCGAAATCAAATTCCGCTCCGCCGGACGGGGCGATTACCGGGTGAAATAACCCATCTCAGGAGGAAAACTATGAACCGTATTGCGCTGATGGTGCTGAAAAACACCCTCAAACTCCCCGGCCTGTGGACGAAGCTCTGCGCCCATGCCAAGAATCCCGACAATTATCCGGAAATTGACCGGTGGCTCCACATCCAGAAGATTATGAAGGCCGGTCTGAACGCCGGCAACATTGAGCTGACCGTTACCGGCAAGGAGAATATCCCGGAGGAGGACGGCATCCTGCTGGTGGCCAATCACCAGGGTCTGTTCGATGTGGTGGCGCTGGTGACCGCCTGGGACAAGATCCTCTGCGCCGTATACAAAATCGAGCTGAAGGACGTTCCCCTGGTAAAACAGATCTCACAGTCCACCAAGAGCTATGCCATGGACCGGAATGACGTGCGCCAGAGTCTGACCGTCATCAACGGCTGCGCTGAGCAGCTGAAGGCAAAGCGCAATGTGCTGATCTTCCCCGAGGGCACCCGGAGCAAGAACGGCAACGTCATGGGCGAGTGGCACGGCGGCAGCTTCAAGTGCGCCCTGAAGGCCAAGGCCACCATCCTGCCCTTCGCCGTCATCGATACCTACCGGGTGCTGGACGAAAAGGGCAGCAAGCCCATCTCCTGCCAGCTCCACTATCTGAAGCCCATTCCCTATGAAGAGTACGCCGGCATGAAGACCAACGAGATCGCCGCCCTGGTGAAGGCAAGGGTCCAGGAGTGCATTGACGCCAATGCAAATTGAAATTGGAAAGTGAAAAATGAAAGCATTCTGACGGATGACTGACCTTGATTTTGACTCCTTTGGGATTCAAAAAGGAAGGATGTGATGAATGTGATCAGAAAAAGATTTTTCTTCTCTTTTCTGGAGCTGACAGTAATCAGCGTGGCGCTGTGGGGTGCGTATTTTCTTATTACCAATACAGCTGCATGGCTGATTGTTCTTTTTATACAATCTGTTGATCGGTTCCTCTATGCCTCTGGTTTTCTTTTGGTAGCAACGCTGTATTTGGTTCATCATCTCATGTGCAGGAAGTTGCTGCAGACACACAGAGCATGACTTCTCACCTATTTGGTTGGTCTTTCGATCGATATCTGGTATTCTGTAGTGTATTTTATCCAGCCGGATTATGAACTCAAAAGATGTCTGTTTGTCTGGGTATGGGGATTGCGTGTGATCTTTGCGGTGCTTGCATTTCGGAAAAGAACAGGTGTGCAGGAGTGCACTGACGCAAACACAAATTGAAAGCAGCTCTGGCGGATCTGAGAGGTGTGTATGGATTTCGGTATAAAGTTCTGTGAATATGAAAAAGGGGAGATCTATACAGCCATGTACCTTGCCTCCCGGGAGGGAACATACACGTCCTACCTCCGGGGCGCAAGATGCAGGACAGAAACGGATTTTTTCCACGAGATTTCTGCATCCCTTCAATTTCCCTTTTACTTTGGGGAAAACTGGGCTGCCATGGATGAATGCTTGTGTGATCTGGAGTGGCTCAATTTTCAGAAAATGCTGATTGTTGTAGATGACTTCGGTCAGATGTTTTCCGAACGGCCGGAGCTAAAAGGGAAACTTCAGGAACTGGTGGTCAAATATCTGCGCCTGATGGCTGAATACTGGGAAAGTCAGAATAAGACGGTGGAGATCTGGCTGAATCACTGAAAATAAGGAGCATCCGGAAGAAAAACCGGATGCTCCTTTTCACAATGTATCGAACCGGGCGGTTTCTGCTCGCATGACAACTGCAACAGTATGACAGTCTCGTAATTGTCAGCGGCGACTCGCCGCAAAAAGAGGAGTGAGCCGAAGCTCACTCCTCTCAATTTATGCGGTTTTGGGATTAGTTGGAGTTAGCAACGGTGACCTTGCCAGCGTTCTTGTCCAGAGTATCCCACACGCCCAGCATGTACATGATGCCCAGAGCGCGGTCGTACAGACCGTAGCCGGGACGGACGGTGCCGGGGCCTTCGTTCCACAGATGACGGCCGTGGTCGGGACGGATGTAGCCCTCGTAGCCAGCCTCGTGGTAAGCCTTGATGATGTTGACGATCTGAGTCTCGCCGTCGCAGTCGCGGTGGGAAGCCTCGGAGAAGTCACCATTGTCGAAGTGCTTGACGTTGCGGATGTGAGCGAAAGCGATGCGGTCAACATGCTTCTTCACGATGGAGGGAACGTCGTTGTTGGGATCGGCGTTCAGGGAGCCGGAGCACAGAGTCAGGCAGTTGTAGGGATGGTCAACCATCTTCAGGAAGCGGTCGATGTTCTCTGCGTTGATCAGCAGACGGGGCAGGCCGAAGATATCCCAGGGGGGATCGTCCATGTGGATGGCCATCTTGACGTCACACTCCTCGCAGGTGGGCATGATGGCTTCCAGGAAGTACTTCAGGTTGGCCCACAGAGTCTCGTGGTCAACAGTGGCGTAATCCTTGAACAGCTGGTCCAGCTTGGCCATACGCTCGGGCTCCCAGCCGGGGAAGGACATGTTGTACTTCTCGGTGAAGTCCAGAATATACTTGGCCATTGCGTTGTAGTCGTCCTGGATCATGCCCTTTTCATAGAACAGAGCAGTGGAACCGTCGCCGATCTCGTGGAACAGGTTGGAACGGGTCCAGTCGAAGATGGGCATGAAGTTGTAGCAGATGACCTTAACGCCGAACTTGGACAGGTTGCGGATGCACTGCTTGTAGTTCTCGATCAGAGCGTCGCGGGTGGGCTTGCCGATCTTGATGTCGTCATGGACGTTGACGGACTCGACGACGTCGCCGTTGAAGCCGTAAGCGTGCAGCTGGTCCATAACTTCCTTGATCTCTTCCTCAGTCCAGATCTCGCCGGGCATCTTGTGATGCAGAGCCCAAACGATGCTGGTAACGCCGGGAATCTGCTTGATGTCGGACAGCTTGATGGCGTCGTTGCCCTCGCCGTACCAACGGAAACCCATGTGCATAGGCATAGTGAATTCCTCCAGTTTTTACAATTTTTGTGCCTTGTGTGCACAAGGCACACACTTTCCCCATAGAGAGAAAGGTTTTGGCTAGAATGATTATAGCATAAAGAAGCCCCTTCTGACAACGAAACAGCTCTGAAAAACATAACCAAAAAAAATGTACATTTTTTAGATAACTGAACAATGGAAAACGGCAAAACCGGGAATTTCCTTTTTCTGGATGGCAGGGGAAGCAGGAAACGGTAAAGTCTGAGTCCCTTTTCTGTGAAAAATCAGAGTGGAATCATTGACAAACAGAACATTTTTCAGTATACTAACAAAGTATGCCCCCGTAGCTCACCTGGATAGAGCGTGCGCCTCCTAAGCGCAAGGTAGTGAGTTCGAGTCTCGCCGGGGGTGCCATGAAACACCCACATTTATCTGCAATGGAGAAATGCTATGAACATTGAATTTGATGTATATAAGGGCAAGCTCAATGACGCGCGCCCTGCCCTGGAGGGCCTTGCCGACTCTCTGAACCTGGAGGGTCTGAAGAATGAGCTGGAGCGGCTCCAGGCCATGCAGGAGGCCCCCGGCTTCTGGGATGATCCCGACAAGAGCCAGAAGATCGTGGTCAAGACCCGGCAGACCGAAACCAAGATCGAGCGTTATGAGAAAATGGTCGCTGCCTGGGACGATCTGATGACCATCTGCGAGATGGCTGCCGAGGAGGACGACGACTCCATGCTCGAGGAGCTGAAGGCCGGCTTTGAGGAGCTGACCTCCGATATGGAGGCCTGCCGCCTGGAAACCCTGCTCACCGGCAAGTATGACAAGAACAACGCCATCATGAGCTTCCAGGCCGGCGCAGGCGGCACCGAGGCACAGGACTGGTGCCAGATGCTTTACCGGATGTACACCCGCTGGACTGAGCGCAGCGGCTTTGAGTACAAGATCCTGGACTACCAGGAAGGCGACGAAGCCGGTCTGAAGTCCGCTTCCATCATGGTGGAGGGTGAGAATGCCTACGGCTTCCTGAAGGGCGAGAACGGCGTCCACCGCCTGGTGCGCGTATCTCCCTTTGACGCCAACGCCCGCCGCCAGACCTCCTTCTCCGCCATCGAGGTGATCCCCGAGATCGAGGATGAGTCCGAGGACTTTGAGATCCGTCCCGAGGATTACGAGATGCAGGTCTACCGCTCCTCCGGCGCAGGCGGCCAGAAGGTCAACAAGACCTCCTCTGCCGTCCGTCTGATCCACAAGTCCGGCATCGTGGTTTCCTGCCAGACCGAGCGAAGCCAGTTCCAGAACAAGGAGACCTGTCTGAAGATGCTGCGGTCCAAGCTGGTGGAGATCCGGGAGCGCGAGCACCTGGCCAACATCGCCGACATCAAGGGCGTGCAGCAGAAGATCGAGTGGGGCAGCCAGATCCGCAACTACGTGTTCATGCCCTACACCCTGGTCAAGGACACCCGTACCGGTTGCGAAACCTCCAACGTCAACGGCGTTATGGACGGAGCCCTGGACCCCTTCATCGAGGCCTACCTGAACTGCCTGGCAACCGGCAACTGGGTTCAGAAGTAAGTGAATAGGATGACAGCCTCCCGAGTGATCGGGAGGCTGTTTTTACATCTTAATCCGTATGGACATATAAGTCAGGTGGGGGAAACTGTCGGTCGGGGAATGCCCGGAAGGTGCGCATAGGAATCGGCTTGTCATCTGCCACGGAACGAGGTTCGGAGTAATCCTGGGTATAGGACTCAAGCAGCACACCGCGAATGTGCCTGGGATCGGACAGATCCAGCTGAAACCGCCAAAGCTCCGCCGGGGAACCGGCCTCGGAGAGCGGCGCTGCTTTGGTGCTGCCGATCAGCTCCGGTATGTAATGCCAGTAATCGCACAGCGCCTCCGATGGGCCGCCGATATCATAGCGATAGACTTCCAGACGGAGGGAAGTGCCCCGAACCATGCCGAAATACCGGATTCTGCCGTTCCGGTCATACTCGGTGAGGAAAGTGTAGTAGGGATAATGATAAAATTGACCGCTGGTTTTGGATTGGTAAACCGGCACGGCCCACTCCCTTCTGTCCTTGCGGAAAAAGCAATGGGTATAGGGGGGACTTTCTCCGCGATGGGTGATGCGAAGCAGATTGCCGTCGGCATCGTAATCATAAGACAGATAATCCGTCCGGTCACCGGGAGAACGGAGCTTCCGGCCTTTCTTGAAGGCACCGGAATAATGGATGCCCAGCAGCAGCGTCGGCGTGTGCAGACCCAGCAGGAGGGATGGGGTGGAATATATGGTTTTGTGGGCAGGAACGGCCATCAGCTGATCGGCCTGCTGCAGCACAAGCGCCTGAACCTGCCGGGCTTCTTCCATCAGGGCATCGAAGGCGGAATAATGGTTTTTCATAGAACCTCCTTGGAACAGCGTGGGCTTTTGCTTATCATACCAGGGGGAAGGGGAATATGCAAGAAAAAACGCCGCCGTCCTTTCGGACAGCGGCGTTTGAAACCGTACTGTATGGAATTACAGGGCAGCCTTTGCCTTCTCAACCAGAGCTGCGAAAGCGGCGGGATCCTGGATAGCCATCTCGGACAGGCTCTTGCGGTTCATCTCGATGCCGGACTTCTTGACACCGTTCATGAACTTGGAGTAGTTCAGACCGTAGGGAGCGACAGCGGCGCTGATACGGGTGATCCACATACGGCGATAGTCACGCTTCTTCTGCTTACGGCCAGCGAAAGCATAGTTGCCGGACTTCATGACCTGCTGCTTGGCCATCTTAAAGTGACGGGACTTGGAACCCCAGTAACCCTTGGCCAGCTTCAGGGTAGCATTTCTTCTCTTGCGCGTCATCATCGCGCCTTTAACTCTTGCCATTTCTTATTATCCTCCTCTTCGGCTTACTTGTAAGGAATCATTTCCTTGATTGCTGCGACGTTGGTTGCATCAGCGTATGCAGTGGTGCGCAGACGGCGGGTACGCTTGGTGTCCTTCTTGGTGAGGATATGGCTCTTGTAAGCGCGGGCTCTCTTAACCTTACCGGTCTTGGTCAGGTTGAATCTCTTCTTTGCACCGCTATGGGTCTTCAGCTTGGGCATAGTAGGTTCTCCTTCCGTTTCTATGTTTTACTTGCTATTCTTGGGGGACAGGAACATTGCCATGAAGCGGCCATCGAGCTTGGGATTCTTCTCCATGTTTGCCACTTCGGAGCACTGCTCGGCAAAGGTCAGCAGCAGCTTTTCACCGATGTTGGTGTGAGCCATCTCACGGCCGCGGAAACGAACGCTGACCTTGACGCGGTTGCCGTCGGTCAGGAACTTCTGGGCGGCCTTGACCTTGGTGTTCAGGTCGTTGGTGTCAATGCTGGGGCTCATGCGGATCTCCTTGATCTCCACAACGTGCTGATTCTTCCGGGCTTCCTTCTCACGCTTCTTCTGATCGAAGCAGAACTTGGAATAGTCCATGATCTTGCACACAGGGGGGACAGCATTGGGAGAAATCTTGACCAGATCCAGACCCTGCTCTTCCGCAATCTGGTTGGCCTGTGCGGCGGACATGATGCCCAGCTGGGCACCGTCAGCGCCGATAACGCGGAGCTCCTTGTCACGGATCTCCTCATTGAGCTGATGGTCTAACTTGGCTATGGTAAGCACCTCCATTGAATAAAAAAAGCGGGTGCTGAGCACCCGCGGCAAATCCTCACACAGAAAGCCCACAAACCGTGGACTTTAAGAACGTGGAAATGTGAACCTCTTTGCGTGAACTTGAGGTGAGGCGGGTAGTCAGCCTTCTTTGTTACCCGGAAATTATAGCATGGCCTCACGTTCTTGTCAAGAGGAAATATTTGAGAAAAATTGAGAAAAGTTTGACATATTCCGGTTATGATCCCCTGCTGCTGGGAATAATCTGTTTCCGGATGGGCAGAATCGGAGCCGGAGGCCTCAGCCTGCCAGAACCTCGGCTCTGACAACGCCGCCGGTGGTCTGCAGGTCCGCCAGCAGATCCTCCAGGGCGATCTTCAGCTCCTCGGTTTCGGCGGTGATGGTGACCAGGGCGCAGCCGCCGGTGGGGATGGTCTGGTTGATGGTCAGAATGTTGGCATGCCACCGGGCAAAGCAGGCGAGAATGGCAGACAGCACACCGGGCTCGTCATGGAGCATGAGCTGGAAGGTGATGATCCGTCCGGTCATCATGTTCTGGAAGGGGAGAATGGTGTCCCGGTACTTATAAAAAGCGCTGCGGCTGATGCCGGTGCGCCGGGTGGCTTCGTTGACGGTGGTGACTTCGCCGGTTTCCAGAAGCCGCTTAGCCTCTGCCACCTTCAGAAAAACGTCAGGCAGCGCGCCTGATTCGATGATATAGTACTTGGGGTTGTTTGCCATGGCGGAAACCTCCTTCAGTGTGTGCCAGGGATGCCAACTACCTGGAAGCCAAATCAAAACACATTATAGCAGATTTTTGCAAAAAAGCAAGAGGGAAGTGTAAGGACGGTGAAAAACATGAACCAGGGAGGCTTGAAAGGAATTGCCTGGACTGCGGTGATATTTTTGCTGGTCTGGGGGGTGATCCGGTGGTTTCTGCCCCTGGTGGCCCCCTTCCTGCTGGGATGGCTCATCGCCTCCATGGCAGAGCCGGTGACGGCATATCTTGCCCGGCGGCTGCCCAGATCTGCCAGCGCCGGCATCAGTGTCAGTCTGGTGCTGACGGTGCTGCTGGGCCTGGTGTGGCTGGTGGGGGCCCTGGGATGGAGGGAGGTCACAGGTCTTGCTGACCGGGTGCCGGAGTATGCCGCTGCCATGTCCGGAAAAATAACCGGCTTTCGGGACTGGCTCCTGGTGTTGGCCGGACGGCTGCCCGAAGGCATGGGCCAGGTGATGGCCAGGACTGTCACCGGCCTGTTTACGGAAAGCAGTGTGCTGCTGGACAAAGCGGCCTCCGGCGCCCTGTCCGCCGCCGGGAATGTGGCAGGCAGAATCCCCGGAGGGGCCCTTCTGGTGGGAACGGCGCTGATCTCTGCCTATATGATCGCCGGTCAATATCCGACCATCAGCCGTTTGATCCGGGAAAGCCCGGGAATTTCCCGTCGGATTGTGCCGGTGCTGCGGCATTTGGGGGAAACGGTGGGGCTGTGGCTGAAGGCCCAGCTTCGGCTGTCCGGGCTGACATTGGCGATTGTGGCCGGGGGGCTGGCCCTGCTCCGGGTGGAGCATTGGCTTGCCTGGGCGGTGCTGACGGCCCTTGTGGACGCGGTACCCATTCTGGGAACCGGGACGGTGCTGATCCCCATGGCGCTGATTGCCCTGCTGTGGGGGGAACGGGTTCGGGCCATCGGACTGGCGGCTCTGTATGTCACGGCCATGCTGACCCGGTCTGCTCTGGAGCCCCGTCTGGTGGGGCGGCAGCTGGGAATGAACCCCCTGCTGACCCTGATGGCCCTGTACGCTGGATACCGGATCTGGGGCATCTGGGGGATGATTCTGTCCCCCGTGCTGGCGGTGACGGTGCGGCAGATCGCCGCCGGTGGGGAATAAGTCTTGCGCCATGGGGGAAATGTGGTATAATGACTTCCGAAAGCGAGGTGTAGCCTGTGGAGCTGACCCATATTGCCCGGGCTGACGGGCGGCTGTCGGACATTCTGAAAAATGAGATGGGCGTGTCCTCCGGTCTGATGAACCGGCTGAAATGGGACGAGCGGATCAGGGTCAACGGCATCCCCCAGCGCACCAACTACCGGGTGGCGGCAGGGGACAGGATTACCCTGCTCCTGGAGGAGGAACGGCCTGCCTATCCGGCGGAGGATATGGAGCTGACCATTCTGTATGAAGACGAGCACATTCTGGCTGTGGACAAACCGGCTGGGATGCTGATCCATCCCTCACGCAGCACCGATTCCGGCACCCTGGCCAACGGCGTGATCCGGCATTATGAGAAGCAGGGACAGCAGGCGGCCTTTCATCCTGTGACACGGCTGGACCGGGATACCTTCGGGGTGGTGCTGATCTCCAAAAACTCCCACATTCATGCACAGCTTCAGGCGCAGGCTGTGGAAAAAACCTACCATGCCCTGGTATTCGGCGGCCCCGAGGCGGATTCCGGCATCATTGACGCGCCCATCCAGCGCAAGCCCCTGCCCAGCCTTCTGCGGTATGTGGACGAATCCGGAAAGCCCTGCCGGACGGCGTTCCAGGTGCTGTCCCGGCAGAACGGAACCTCTCTGCTGGAGCTGAAGCCCATCACCGGCCGGACCCACCAGCTCCGGGTACACTGTTCCCACATGGGCTTTCCCATTTTGGGAGATCCCCAGTACGGAACGCCGGAATCCGGGGAATTGTCCCGGCTTCTGGGCTATACATACCAGCGGCTGTGCGCAAAATGTGTGGAATTTGTCCATCCCATCACCGGGGAAAAGCTGTGTATCTGCTCCCGTCTGGATGCTATGGAATAAAAAAACGACCTGCCGGAGCAGGTCGTTTTTTTATGCATCAGGATCAGGCGGTGGGCTGGTTGGCTGCCTCGATGATCTTGACGAACTTCTCGGGCACCAGGGAAGCGCCGCCGATCAGGCCGCCGTCGATGTCGGGCTGAGCCAGCAGCTCGTAGGCGTTCTTCTCGTTCATGGAGCCGCCGTACAGGATGGAGATGGCACGGGCGTTCTTGGAGGAGTACAGCTTGCGCACCACGGAGCGGATGCTCTCGCAGACTTCCTCAGCCTGCTCGGGGGTGGCGGTCAGGCCGGTGCCGATGGCCCAGATGGGCTCGTAAGCGATGATGACCTTGCGGATCTTCTCCTCGGGGACGCCAGCCAGACCCAGCTTGATCTGCATGGTGATCCACTCCTCGGTGATGCCGCTCTCACGCTGCTCCAGGCTCTCGCCGCAGCACATGATGGGGGTCAGACCGGCTTCCAGAGCGGCCAGAACCTTGGCATTGACATCAGCGTCGGTCTCGCCCATGGCGCGGCGCTCGGAGTGGCCGATGATGACGTACTTGCAGCCGGCGTCAACCAGCATATTGGTAGCGATCTCGCCGGTGTAAGCGCCGGAAGCGTTGGCATTGCAGTTCTCAGCGCCGATGCCCACCCGGGTCTCACGCATGGCGCGGACAGCGGCAGGGATGCACACAGCAGGCACGCACAGTGCCACATCACACCAGCGGCCCTTGGGCATCATGGCCTTGAAGGCGGTCATGAATTCCTTGGTCTCGGAGGGAGTCTTGTTCATCTTCCAGTTACCGGCAATGACGGTCTTACGATACTTTCTGTTCATTATGAGGTCTCCTTACAATCTATGTTCACATCGAAAGGGATGTAATTTACGAAGTTATGAGGGAATTGCGTTGGCAGGGGCGGCCAACACCCCAGGGTGGCCGCCCGTGGGCGTGCGTTGCACGCCCTTACGGGGAACCAAAGGGTTAATTACTTATCCTGCAGGCAGGCAATGCCGGGCAGCTCCAGGCCTTCCAGGAACTCCAGGGAAGCGCCGCCGCCGGTGGAGATGTGGGTGATCTTGTCTGCGAAGCCCAGCTGCTCGCAGGCTGCAGCGGAGTCGCCGCCGCCGACAATGGTGATGGCCTCGGAATCAGCCAGAGCCTGAGCCATGGCGATGGTGCCCTTGGCCAGAGTGGGATTCTCGAACACGCCCATGGGGCCGTTCCAGACAACGGTCTTTGCGTTCTTCACAGCGTCAGCGAAGATGGCAGCGGTCTTCTCGCCGATGTCCAGGCCTTCCTTGTTATCGGGGATCTGGTCAACAGCAACAGTTTCAACCTCAACGGGGCCATCAATGGGGGAGGGGAAGGAATCAGCAACCACGCAGTCGATGGGCAGCAAGAGGTTCACGCCCTTGGCCTCAGCCTTAGCCATCATCTCCTTGCAGTAGTCGATCTTGCTCTCGTCCAGCAGAGACTTGCCGACGGTGTAGCCCTTGGCTGCAGCGAAGGTGTAAGCCATGCCGCCGCCGATGATCAGGGTGTCCACCTTCTCCAGCAGGTTGTTGATGACGTTCAGCTTGTCGGCGACCTTGGCGCCGCCCAGAATGGCGACGAAGGGACGCTCGGGGTTGGCCAGAGCCTTGCCCATGATGGAAACCTCCTTCTCCACCAGGAAGCCGCAGACGGCAGGCAGGTGATCAGCAACACCTGCGGTGGAGGAGTGGGCGCGGTGAGCGGTGCCGAAGGCATCGTTCACGAAGATGTCAGCCAGGTCAGCCAGGTTCTTGCTGAGCTCTGCGTCGTTCTTGGTCTCACCCTTGATGTAACGGGTGTTCTCCAGCAGCATCACATCGCCGTCCTTCAGAGCGGCAGCCTTAGCCTTGGAGTCCTCGCCGGCCACGTCGGCAGCCATGATGACTTCCTTGCCCAGCAGCTCGGACAGACGGGCGGCAACGATCTTCAGGCTCAGCTCGGGCTTCCACTCGCCCTTGGGCTTGCCCATGTGGGAGCAGAGGATGACCTTTGCGCCGTGCTCAACCAGGTACTGGATGGTGGGCAGGGCAGCAACGATACGCTTGTCGCTGGTGATGACGCCGTTCTTGGTGGGGACATTGAAATCGCAGCGGCACAGAACGCGCTTGCCGGCCACGTCGATGTCTACGATAGATTTCTTATTGTAGTTCATAATGATTCCTCCAATAAATAATAGGGGTCAGGGATTCTGACCTTTCATTTTTCCATAATCCAGCAAACCGGGGAAATTCAGCTGGCGCAGGGCTTCGTAAACCGTGATGGCAACGGAGTTGCTCAGGTTCAGGCTTCGGGCTTCGGCGATCATGGGAAGCCGGATGCAGCTGCGTTCATGGGCAGAAAGAAAATCCTCGGGCAGACCCTTGGTTTCCTTGCCGAAGAACAGGTAGCAGTCCTCCTCAAAACGGGCCTCGGTGTAGCACCGGGGGGCTTTGGTGGACAGGCACCACATCTGGCGGACATCGTTTTTGGAGAAGAAGTCCTCCAGATTCTCATAATCCCGCACATCCACCAGCGACCAGTAGTCAAGACCGGCCCGGCGGACTGCCTTTTCCGAAATGTCAAAGCCCAGGGGGCGGATCAGATGCAGCCGGGAACCGGTGGCGGCACAGGTCCGGGCGATATTGCCGCAGTTCTGCGGAATCTCCGGCTCCACCAGCACGATATTCAGCACATCCGTTCACCTCCGTGGTTCTGCGTCAGGGCATAAATGGCCCGATTCGCTCGCTTTCCTATTGTATTCCAAACTTTTCATAAAATCAATGAGAAAATACGGAATTTTTCCAATATTTCATACTATCCACATAAAAAATAAACTTCGGACTCAAAATTTGTGAAAAATGTCGTCTTGCATTGCCCCAACCAGGTTTTCCCAGGAAAAACACCCGGAGAAAGCAGGAGAAATTCCCGGAAAACCGGTGACAGGGAAACAACTGCGCAAAAAAACCGCTGCCCGGGAGAGCAGCGGCGGCAGGTCAGGATTTGACCTTGATTTCGTGGACGCTGATGTGGGGATCGCCGTTTTTCTCGGATACATCCCGGGTGTAGCTGTAGCGGAAGCTGATGGTGTCACCCACGTACAGGGCCTTGGTGCCGGAGAGGGTGGTGAAGGTCACATGGAGGGTATCACCGGGAACGTCCTCGCCCTTGCGGTTCACATAGGGGCCGTCAAAATGGCTGTCGCCCTGGGTGACCACGATCCGGCAGGTACGGCCGTTGACAAATTCCACGGTGCCAGTGAGACTGGAAGCATCCAGCGTCAGCTGGGGCAGGGTAGGGGGATTGTCGGTCTCAATCAGACCGCAGCCGGAAAAAGACCCCAAAAGAAGTAAAATGGTTAACATAAAACACAATTTGCGCATGATTTTCACCTCAGAATGTTGTTGGTTCTATGATAGTACCATACCGGCAAAAAAGCAAGGAAAAGATTTGTATTGAGGATGTCATTGCGAGGAGGGCGAAGCCCGACGTGGCAATCTCCTTCCTTTTTTCGGAAATCCGCAGGTGATTGCCACACCAGTCTGAGGACTGGTTCGCAATGACGTGCGTTTTTGCTGTGAAAAAATCTTCTTCTGCCACTAGGAAAACGGGAAAACCTGTGCTATACTATCAAAAATATGCCCAAAAGATAATGGAGGAACAACCAATGAAAGAAATTTTTCTGCTGAAGCTGGGCGAGATCGTCCTGAAGGGCGCAAACAAGCGCCAGTTCGAGGCGAAGCTCCGCTCCAACGTCCGCCGCAGAATGAAGGCCTACGGCGAATTTGATGTGTATCTGATGCAGTCCACCGTCTATGTGGAGCCTATGAACGAGGAATGTGATGTGGACGGCGCCTGGGAGGCCTGCCGTAGCATCTTCGGCGTGGTACGCCTGTGCCGCTGCCGTCCCTGTGAGAAGAACACCGACGCCATCTTCAACACCATCGAGGAGTACCTGGGTGACGAGCTGGACTGCGCCAAGAGCTTCAAGGTGGAGTCCAAGCGGTCTGACAAGGCCTTCCCTCTGAATTCCATTCAGCTGTCCCAGGAGATCGGCGGCCGCCTGGCCGAAGCCCATCCCCATGTGGAGGTGGATGTCCATCATCCCGACTACACCGTGTTTGTGGAGGTCCGTGACCTGGCGGCCTATGTCCACGGCCCTGCGGAGCCCGGTGCCGGCGGTCTGCCCACCGGCGTGGGCGGCAGAGCCATGTGTCTGCTCTCCGGCGGCATTGACTCTCCCGTTGCTGCCTGGATGATCGCCAAGCGCGGTGTGGAAATTGAGTCCGTCCACTTCTTCTCCTATCCCTACACCTCCCAGCTGGCCAAGGACAAGGTGCTGGAGCTGGCAAGACTGGTGACGAAGTATTCCGGCCGGATGACCGTGAATGTGGTATCCTTCACCGAGATCCAGGAAGCCATCCGGGACAACTGCCCTGAGGAATACTTCACCCTGATCATGCGCCGGTTCATGATGGAGATTTCCCAGCGCATCGCCAAGGAGCATGGCTGCGGCGCTCTGATCACCGGTGAGAACCTGGGCCAGGTGGCATCCCAGACCATGGAGGCCATGACCGTCACCGGCGCTGTGGTAGATATCCCCATCTTCATGCCCCTGGTTGGCATGGACAAGGAGGAGATCGTCACCATCGCCCGGAAGATCGGCACCCTGGAGACTTCCATCCTGCCCTATGAGGACTGCTGCACCGTGTTTACCCCCAAGCACCCCAAGACCAAGCCCACCATTGGCCAGCTTCTCAACGCCGAGAAGCGGCTTGACCGGGAGGCTCTGATCCAGCGGGCTCTGGAGAGCGTGGAGAAGATCCAGGTGAAGTACCATGAAGACGAAGCTTTCTGCTGATGTGCTGAAGGCCCTGGAGGGAAAGACCCTTGCCACGGCAGAGAGTCTCACCGGCGGCGGCATCGGCAATGCCATCACCTCCGTCAGCGGAGCCAGCAAGGTCTATGTGGGCGGCATTGTAAGTTATGTCAACCGCGTGAAACGGGATCTGCTGGGGGTTCCGGAGGAATATCTGGAACAGCTTGGCCCTGTGTCCGCTCCCGTGGCGAAGGCCATGGCGGTGGGGGTGCGGAAGGCACTGGACGCCGATGTGGCGGTATCTGTCACCGGTCTTGCAGGCCCCGACGGGGATGAATTTGGCCATAGGGTGGGCACGGTGTTCATCGGCTACGCAGATGCACACACCGCCTTCGCCCGGGAATACCGCTTTGAAGGCGACCGGGCTCAGGTCCGGGAGCAGACCGCCTGCGCTGCCCTGGCACTGATTCTGGAGAGGAACTGAATACAAAACCGCCCCGACCGGCTTGGTCGGGGCGGTGTTTTTTATGCGGTGGGATCGAAGTTCACGATGACGCTGCGATCCAGCAGCTCGTTGACGGAGTTGGCAGGAACCACGGTGCCGTACACATTTACCTGCACCAGCTGGTGGCAGTTGACCAGGAAGCTGATGTCGGCCAGCTCCGGGTTGTA
Source organism: Oscillospiraceae bacterium (assembly GCA_017506735.1). Classification (GTDB taxonomy): domain Bacteria; phylum Bacillota; class Clostridia; order Oscillospirales; family Oscillospiraceae; genus Faecousia. The sequence goes on from JAFVMW010000047.1 coordinate 19,049, forward strand.
ATCCAGATACACATAGTTCAGCTGCTCCAGCTTGCCCAGAGCGGATACATCGGTGAGCTGGTTGTACTCGCCCCAAATGGTTTGCAGGGGGCATCCCTCGGGCAGCTCCGGCAGGGCGGTGACAGCGTTCCGGGAGAAATTCAGCGTCGTCAGCTCTGCCATGGCGGAAATGGCGGACAGATCGGTGACGGCATTGTCAGACAGGTCCAGCTCCCGGAGCTTGACGCAGGCGGCCAGGGCGCTGATGTTGTCGATTTGGTTGCTGGCGGCCAGGAAGCTGGTCAGCCGGTGCATATTGCCCAGGGCACCCAGGTCGGAGACGGTGTTGTAGGAAATGTCCAGCTCCGTCATGCTGGCACAGGCCACCAGGGGGGCGATGGAGCTTACGGAGTTCCGGGACAGATTCAGCTTGGTCAGCATGGGCAGTCCGGACAGTACGGACAGATCGGAAACCGCGTTTTCAGACAGATTCAGCACTTCAAGACCGGTCATACCGGCCAGAGGCTCCAGATTGCCGATGGCGTTGTTGCTCAGATCCAGGTGGGTCAGGAATCGGGCAGGCTCCAGAACCGCAACGGTGGACAGTCCGCAGTCGGACAGGGTCAGCTTCCGCAGGGAGGGCAGGGAGGCGACGGTTTCCAGACCGCCCCGGATGTGACAGCCGGAGATGACCAGTTCCTCAAGGCTCGTCATGCCGGCCAGGAACTGGAGAGAGGGGATGTCACGATCCCGGATGGTCAGCCGGGTCAGACGGCTCAGCAGGGCCAGATCCTCCAGGGATTCTGCCTCGGCAGGGACGGTGAAATCGGTAATGGTCCACAGGTCGCTGGTGAAGATGGAGGTACTGGAGCCGAACATCAGCAACTGCCGCACCTGGGCGTCAATGGCAGGGTCTTCCAGGACTACTTCCTCCACCACGCCGCCGACGGTATAGTTGAAGATGGACAGGGGACTGACCAGACCGTCGCTGTTCATGGACAGGGCATAGATCTTGGTGGAGCCGCTCTCCAGGGTGATGGAGCCGGTGCTGGGCTCGGCGGAGGTGGAGGGATACTCGCCGTCGGTGGTGGCGTAGAGGGTTTCCCCCTCGTAGAGGATGCTCAGGGTGATGTACTGATTATAAAAGCCGGGAGCCACATCGGTCTGGGGTGCGGCAGGACGCATGGCATCCAGCTCTGCCTTCAGCACCGGGTCGGACACGTTGTCCAGCATGGTCACGGCGTCCAGCAGCTTGTCCTGCTCCACATAGGTGCGGCACAGGGCGGCATAGAGCTTGGCAGTGCCGCCGTCAGCAATGGCGTTGGTCAGGGTGTACTCCGCCTTGGTATAGTTGCCTGCGTCCTTGTAGATCTGGGCCAGCTCGATGGCAACATCCTCGTCCTCCCGGCCCAGCTCATAGCTCAGGTCGTAGAACCAGGCGGCGGTTTTGTAGTCGCCCCGGTCCGCGCTGCGGCGGCCCTGGTTTACCAGAATTTCCTGGACCGTTTCCCGGTCATAGACGAACATATACCAGACAACGCTGCCAATAAGGGCGGCGACAAGAATCAGCAAAAGGAAACACTTTAAGAGTTTTTTCATAGGGTATTGCGACCTTTCAGGGTATAGGATGTCTGCATTATACTAAATCCGGTGGATGATGTCAAGAAGTGCGGTGAAAAGCTCCGCCGGGGACGACGGCCTTCGTTCTTTTTCACCGGAAAGCCGGGATAAAATGGGCCATGAGGTGATGGTGATGAGAAAACAGGTGCTGTGGGCCTTTTTGTGCGGACTGCTGCTGCCCCTGGTGCTGGCCGCGGTGGGGGGACGGGAGGCTTCGCCGCCGACTGTGCCGGAGGGGGAGAGTGAGGGCATTACAATCAGCCTGGAGGACAGGCTCTGGGATGCCCAGACCCGGATCATGGTGCTGACACCCTCGGGGAATGTGCGCCAGATGCGGCTGTCAGAGTATCTGGCCGGGGTGGTTCTGGCAGAGATGCCCACGGATTTTGAGGATGAGGCACTGAAGGCCCAGGCGGTGGTGGCCCGGACCTATACCTGCAAGCGGATGGAGCATTACAAGCACGGGGCCGCGGCGGTGTGCATGGACAGCGGCTGCTGCCAGGGTTTTTGGGATGAAGAGGATTATGTAAACTCCGGAGGGAGCCAGGAAGCCCTGGACCGGATTCGCAGCGCGGTGACCTCCACCGACGGTCTGGTGCTGTATTACGGCGGCGAGCTCATCGATGCCACCTATTTCTCCTGCTCTGGAGGCTTTACCGAGGACGCGGCGGCGGTTTGGGGGCAGGATGTGCCATATCTCCAGTCCGTGGAAAGCCCCGGGGAGGAAAACGCCCCCCGGTACGTGTCCACCGTCCGCTATACCCCGGAAAACTTCTGCCTGGTCACAGGCTGCGGCGGTGAAGGGAATCCCTCCGGCTGGTTCGGGCAGGTGCGCTATACAGACGGCGGCGGTGTGGAGTCCATGAAGATCTGCGGAAAGACCTATACGGGTACCCAGCTCCGAAGCGCCCTGAATCTGCGGTCCACCCTGTTCTCCATCCGGGTGGAGTCGGGGATGATTGTCATTGAAACCAAGGGCTTCGGCCACCGGGTGGGCATGAGCCAGTACGGCGCCCAGGCTATGGCCCTGGAGGGCAGCGCCTTTGAACAGATTCTGAAGCACTACTATACGGGAACGGTGCTGCGGAATCAGGGCGGTGCATAGAAAGAGTCCGGAAAAGGAATTGCAGGGGACGGCGTCCCCGACGTCCCCTCCTGCGGAAGCGGCAGGCTGGGCCCTCCGTCTGGAGGGCCTTTCTTTTTGACAAAAAACACAAAATAACGGTTTTTGACCCGGCGTCTTTTGGATACTGCTTGCAAAGTGCCCACGGGGGTGCTATAATGAAGCCTAATATATCCTTAAGGAGCTGGTTTTCTTGGTAGACCCCAGTAGTTGTATACTATATATATTCTTTCTGCTTTGTTCGGCATATTTTGCCTGCTGTGAAACGGCCTATACCGCCGTCAGCAAGGTGAGAATGCGCACCATGGCGGACAAGGGCGACAAACGGGCCAGACAGGTGCTGTGGATCAGCGACCGGTTTGACAAGACCCTGACTACCATTCTGGTGGGCAACAACGTGTTCCACGCAAGCTGCGCTTCCCTGTCCGCCCTGCTGGTCATGCGGCAGTTTTCCGAGGAATACGTGGTTTACGGCACCCTGCTGACCACGGTGGTCGTGTACCTGTTCGCGGAGATGATTCCCAAATCCATCGCCAAGGAGCGCAGTGAGGAGATTGCCCTGTTCTTCGCCCCCAGCATGGTGTGGCTGGTGAAGCTGCTGACCCCCATTTCCTTCTTTTTCTCCGGCATTTCCAGTCTGCTGTCCAGATTTCTGGACGCAGGCCCCTCGGAAACCGTGACGGAGGAGGAGCTGCTGTCCATCATTGAAACCATTGAGGACGAGGGCGTTCTGGAGCCGGAAAAGCAGGCGCTGGTGAACTCTGCCATCGAATTCCGCAGCAAGCACGCCTGCGACATTATGATCCCCATTGCGGACATGGTCAGCATCCCAAGCTCCATCCCTCTGAAGGAGCTGGCAAAGCTTGCCACGGAGCTGAGCTATTCCCGTCTGCCGGTGTATGAGGGCACAAAGGATAACATTGTGGGCATCCTTCCTGTGAATGAGTTTCTGAGCAGCTATGTGACCGGAAAGCCGGTGGTGCTGCGGAAAATGCTGATGAAGCCCTATGTGTTCGACCGGAATACGGAGATTTCTGAGCTGCTCCAGAGAATGCGTCTGAACAAGCTCCACATGGTCTTTGTCACCGATGAAAACCGGCGCAAGCTGGGTCTGATCACCATGGAGGACCTGCTGGAAGAGCTGGTGGGCGACATCCAGGACGAGTCCGACGCAGGCGAAGGCCTGAGCCTGGAATAAGGAGGGGCAGAAGATGGAATACATTGCGATTGTGCTGCTGCTCCTGGGCTCCGCTTTTTTCTCCGGAACGGAGATCGCCTACACCTCTCTGAGCAAGCTGAAGATGAAGAAGGGGTGCGAAAACCCCTCCCGGCTTCAGAAGCTGGTCAACTACATCTACAATCATTATGACTACGCCCTGTCCACCCTGCTCATCGGAAACAACCTGGTGAACATCGCGGCAACCTCTCTGGCCACGGTGCTGGCGGTGAAGCTGGCGGCCGGTCTGGGCGGACGGATCTCTGATGACACTGCCTCCGGCATTGTCACCGTGGTCATGACCATTCTGATTCTGATTGTGGGCGAGATCACCCCCAAGATGATCGCCCGGCGGTGCAATGAGGCCATCTCCAGGCTGGCGGCAATGCCTCTGATGGTGCTGATGGTGGTGCTGTTCCCGGCGGTGATGCTGACCTCTGCCGTGGTGAACCTGTTCAGCCTGCTCTGGCGGAAGGATGAAGCACAGAACGTGACCATCACCGAGGAGGAGCTGGAGAATATTCTGGATACCGCCGAGGATGAAGGCATCATCAACGAGAACGAAACGGAGCTGCTTCAGTCCGCCCTGGAATTCACCGACCAGGACGCCGGTGATATTCTGACCCCCCGGATTGATGTGGTGGGCTTTGAGGTCGGCGACAGTCTGGAGAAAATTCTGTCGGTGATCAATGACACCCAGTTCTCCCGATATCCCGTGTACGAGCGGACCATTGACCACGTGGTGGGCATTCTGTATGTGAAGCACCTGCTGAAGGAGCTGGTGGAAGGCCGGGACGCCCAGCTGAAGGAGCTGATGCTCCAGCCGGTATTCATTCCCAAATCCATGAAGCTCCACGCCATCATGGACGAGTTCCGCCGCAGCCAGACCCATATGGCGGTGGTGGCCGATGAATACGGCGGCATCAGCGGCATCGTCACCATGGAGGATGTGCTGGAGCAGCTGGTGGGTGAGATCTGGGACGAGAATGATGACATCGTCAACGAATGGCAGGTCCTGGGCAAAAACCGGTACGAATGCTCCGGCGACATGAATCTGACCCGGTTCTTCGATGAGCTGGAGCTGGACGAGGAGGAGCTGGACACCGACTGCGCCACCGTAGGCGGCTGGGCCACAGAAAACATCGGCGCCATGCCGGTGGACTTCGATGCCTTTGACTACAAGCAATTTACCATCCTTGTGAAAAAGGTGGATGACAACAACCGCATCGCCCGGCTTCTGATTCTGGAGCATGCCTGGATGAAGGAAAAGGAATGATACACGGAAGCCCTGCGCGGAAAGCGCAGGGCTTTTCCTATTGCGATTTTCCGGGAATAATGGTAAAATAGTACACATAAATGTACGAAAGGAGATGCTCCATGAACGTATCCTTTGATTTTGAGCGGCTTGTGCCGCTGCTCTCCAGCTTTTACATCCTCACCGGGATTCGGGCAGACCTGTATGACCATGAATTCCGCCCCATCTGCGTCAATGAGGACCAGGCGGTGCCCTTCTGTGCCCGGATCAATGCCTGCCCGGAGGGCCACGCCCGGTGTGTCCGGTGTGACCGGGAGGCTATGAGTCAGGCGAAATCCGGAAAGCCCTACTTCTACCGCTGTCATGCCGGAATCTGCGAGGCCATCCTGTCCATCAAGGAGGGCGCGATACCTCTGGCATTTCTCTTCTGCGGACAGTATCTGGATGATTCAGACCCGGAACAGCAGTGGGAGCGGACCAGGGAAAGCCTGTCCTGGTATACCGGGGATCTGGAGGAGCTGCGCCGGGACTATATGAAAATGAGCTGCTATTCCCCGGAGGAGGTGGATGCCTATGCCCGGATTCTGACGGTGCTGGGACGCTACATCCAGCTCGAGGGCATGATCCAGTCCGCGGAGCAGACTGACGGTCAGCGGCTTGACCGTTATCTGCGGGAGCATTACCGGGAAAAGCTGTCCCTGGAGAAGATCTCCAGTGATCTGAACATCGGCCGCACCCGGCTGTGTGTGCTGGCCCGGGAAATCTCCGGCGGAGCCACACTGTCCAAGCTGATCACCGACCACAGAATCGGGGAGGCCAAGCGTATGCTGCGCCAGACGGACGCGCCGGTTTCCTCGGTGGCAGAGGCGGTGGGCATCAGCGATTACAACTATTTTACCAAAGTTTTCCGGAAGGCCACAGGCGTGACCCCAACGGATTACCGCAGAGCCAGCAGGCGGATCGGCAGCAAAAACGGGGAGCCGCCGGACGGATGGGTGTAATATTTCACAAAGCGTACGATATTGCTAAAAAGCGAACGTATTATCCTATTATTTACCATTATATACAAGTATAATGATGAAAGAAGCAGGGGTTTTGTGAAAGATTCCCTTGTTTGGCAAAATGTGACAGGCAAATCTGCCTGCGCAAATTTTAGTAAGAGGAGAACACAAAATGAAAAAGTACATTGCACTGCTGCTGGCTCTTGTCATGGTACTGGGCCTGGTCGCCTGTGGCGGCAAGACCGACGAGAAGATCACCCTGAAGGTCATCGCTGCTCAGTACGGCGGCAAGACCGCAGAGTGGTGGGTTGGCTTCGAGAAGGATTTCGAGGCTGCCAACCAGAACATCGACCTGGTGGTTGACGTTCCCTCCTGGAACGACATCTACACCGTCGTCAACACCCGTATCTCCAACAACGACGCTCCCGACATCCTGAACATCGACGTGTTCGCAGACTACCAGGCTGACGGCCTGCTGCTGCCCGTGTCCGAGTGGTGCTCCGAGGAGACCTACGCAAAGTTCTATCCCCAGTTCATCGAGCAGTCCGTGGTTGACGGCACTGTCTGGGCCGTTCCCGACCTGGCTTCCGCCCGCGCTCTGTACTACAACGCTGACCTGCTGGCTGCTGCCGGTGTGGAAGTTCCCACCACCTGGGGCGAGCTGAAGGTCGCCTGCGAGGCCATCAAGGCTTCCAACCCCGACATCTACCCCTGGGGCGTTGACATGACCACTGACGAAGGTCAGGCTTGCTTCGCTTACTACGCATGGACCAACGGCGGCGGCTTCGTTGATGCTTCCGGCAACTGGACCCTGAACTCCGCTGAGAACGTTGAGGCCGTCGAGTTCGTTCTGGACCTGATCAACTCCGGTCTGACCAACTCCAGCCCCACCACCGAGACTCGCTATGACCTGCAGGAGATGTTCGCTGCCGGCAAGCTGGCCATGATGATCGGCCCCAACCAGATCTCCACCTACGTTGCTTCCACCGAGAACCCCATCAACTTCGGCGTTGCTTCCATCCCTGCCAACGAGGGTAAGGCTACTTCCTCCGTCGGCGTTATGGACCGCTTCATGGTCTTCGACAACGACCACTCCGATGCCAAGATGGAAGCCATCACCAAGTTCTTCGACTTCTTCTATGAGGACACCCGTTACTCCGACTGGGTCATCATGGAGGACTTCCTGCCTGCTACCACCACCGGTGGCGACATCATGGTTGCTGCTAACCCCGCCGCCGCTGCATGGCTGGAGGTTGTTGGCTCCGCTCAGTTCTATCCCACTGCCAAGGCAGAGTGGGCAGATGTCAAGCAGGGTGTTATCAACGTCCAGCAGCAGGCTCTGACCACCGGTGCTTCCGTCCAGGAGCTGCTGAATGCTCTGCAGACCGAGATCGCCGGCTAATCATCCGAATACGGACAACCGCATCTAAGGCGTAACAGATGGGCCGGGTCTTATAGGCCCGGCCCATTTTGATTGCAGCCTCTTTCAAAGTGTGCTTCCTGCCAGAATCGGTGCCCATTTTGAAAGCGGCTGCAACAAGAGTGAGGAGGAATTTTCGTGAAAAAGAATTCATCCGCCAACCGGAGTCCTCTGCTCCGCCAGGTGGAACCCTATCTGTGGATCGCGCCCAGCGTGATTCTGATGTGCATTTTCATCATCGTCCCCATCGGCACTGTGTTCCGCATGGCCTTCAGCGAGGTCAGCAAGACCGGTAAGATCCGGGGCTTTGCCGGCTTTGGCAACTTCATCGATGTGATGAACAACGCGGAGTTCAGTACGGTGCTGCTCAATACCGTGGTGTGGACCATCGTGGTGGTGGTGCTGTCCACTGTGCTGGGCTTCATCCTTGCGCTGCTGCTGAACAATGAGTTCAAGGGCCGCAAGATCGCCCGTGCCATTGTGGTGTTCCCCTGGGCCACCACGCTGGTCATCCAGGCCTCCGTCTGGAAGTTCATCATCAACACCGACTACGGCGCGCTGAACACCCTGCTGAAGAGCCTGGGCATCATCAGCAGCAACGTCAACTGGACCCCCAGCCCCGAGGCCTATTTCGCCTGGGAGATCGCCTGCGGTATTTTCGTTACCATTCCCTTCGTCTGCTTCACCGTTCTGTCCGGCCTTCAGAGCATCGACGCCAGCTATTACGAGGCTGCTACTGTGGACGGCGCCGGTTACTTCCCCCAGCTGTTCAACATCACCCTGCCTCTGGTCAAGGATTCTCTGACGGTTGCAACGGTGCTGAACATCATCTACGTTTTCAATTCCTTCCCCATCGTCTGGACCATCACCAAGGGCGACCCTGCCTACCAGACCGATACCCTGGTTACTTACCTGTACAAGCTGGCCTTCTATAACGGCAAACAGGGCGAGGCCGCGGCGGTTTCCGTCATTGGCTTCACCATCCTGCTGATTTGCGCAAGTGTTTACATGGTTTCCACCCTGCGGAAAGGAGACGAATGATCATGCAAAAAGCTTTGACTCCCAAACAGATCCTGACCCGTGCCCTGCTGTATCTGGTGGTTTCCGTGATCTGCCTGTTTATCCTGTATCCCTACTTTGTCATGTTCTGCACCGCTCTGAAGAGCAGAGAAGAAATCTTCGCCATGAACGGCACCGTGCTGCCCATCAAGGCCCTGTGGTCCAACTTTGCTGACATCTGGGAGCGCGCTCCCATGGGTCAGTATATGATGAACTCCATCATCATCGCCTGCGGCTCCTCCCTGATTGCCATGGTCTGTGGCATTCCTGCTGCCTACGCTCTGGCAAGAATGAAGTTCAAGGGCCAGACCGCGTTCCTGGGCTTCATCATCGTGTCCCAGATGTTTGCCCCTGTGGTGCTGCTGATCGGTATTTACAAGGTCATGTCCACCCTGCATATGTCCAACAGCATTCTGGGTCTGATCTTCATCAATGCCGCCTTCAACCAGGCCTTCACCATCTGGCTCCTCCGGGGCACCTTCATGTCCATCTCTGAGGAGATGGAGCAGGCCGCCAAGATCGACGGCTGCAACCGGATGCAGTCCATGTTCAAGGTGCTGCTTCCCATGGCAGCTCCCGGCATCGTGACCACCCTGATCTTCATCTTCATCAATGCATGGAATGAGTACACCGTGGCCCTGTGCCTGATCTCCACTGACACCCTGAAGCCTCTGACCGTGGGCATCAACATCTTCAACGGCTACAACATCATCGAGTGGCAGTACCTGTTTGCCGCCTCCATCTTTGCCATCGTGCCCGTTCTGATCATGTTCATGTCCATCGAGAAGAACCTGACCAGCGGCCTCACCGCCGGCGGCGTCAAGGGATAATCCCAACACATAGCGAAAAAGAAGGGGCTGTCTCACTAAGTGAGGCAGCCCTGAAAAAATACAGCGCCCGGCTCTGGACAAGAGCCGGGCGCTGGCGTAAAATTAAGGTGTGAAACAAAAAAGTACGCAAGTAGAATATACCGCATACGGGACGGAATATCA
>JAFVMW010000048.1 GCA_017506735.1 Oscillospiraceae bacterium
ATTCCGGTGAGAGTTGGTATTGATTGTTGTGAGGGTCCACCTGTTCCCATCCCGAACACAGAAGTTAAGCTCACATACGCCGACGATAGTTGCCTGGTGACGGGCCGTGAAAATAGGTAATGCCAACACAATTGACCGCACTCATTCGAGTGCGGTTTTTTCTTACAGAGGAGGGATTGTATGGAGCGGTTTTCCCTGACCGAACAGGATCAGCTGCTGATTCAGGGGGCGCTGGAAATTTTGGAGCGAAATTTTGACAGCATCCATTATAATCATACCGTGGGCTGTGCAATCCGCTGTAAAAACGGAATGGTCTACAGGGGTGTGAACTGTGACGGCAACCATGGCTCCTGTGCGGAGTATATCACAATGGGGATCGCCATTTCTGCCGGAGAGCGGGAATTTGATACCATCGTTGCTGTCCATCCCGGGCATAATAATTCCGTGATTTCGCCCTGCGGCAATTGCAGGCAGATGCTGTATGAATACTGCCCGGATATCCTTGTGATTGTGAATGATGAAGATGGGAAGCTGATCAAGGTGAAAGCCAGAGATTTGCTGCCCTTTGCGTGAAAAATCCGCCCACTCCGGGCGGATTTTTTATGCGCAGGGCTGATTACATTAGCGTCAACGTCCCGATCTCTCCGAACTCGATTCCCACTTCTCCCACATAGAGTATTCTCCAGTAGGGATCGATTCTGGTCACCGGGCCGGTGAGCTGCTGGTAGCGCTGCTCGTAGGAGCAATAATACACCACTGTGACCTGCTGGCCCTTTTTCAGAGCAGTCAGGGAGCGGTTCAGCTCCTCAACCGCGTCGGGGGACAGTTCCCGGCGTGCTTCGGGGATTTTTTCTTTTTCCGCCAGAGCCTCCCGCAGACCCTTGAGGGCATCGAAGGCGGAAAACTGCTTTGCCCGACGGGAGGGGGGCATGGGCGCTCTGTTACGAATCCGGGTTGCCACTTCTATGACCTCCGATCATTCCGTTCCGCTCCCGTGTGGTAGCGGCCTGCTCGTAATTCATGCCCTTCAGCAGGGCATTTTTGCCGTACTTTGCGTGGATTTTGTTGATTGTTTCCTGGAGGGCTTTGCCCCGGAGCTGAGTCGCTGTGTCCTCGAACAGATTCAGCTGCATGGCTCCGGTGTCCTGGATAATCTGGTTGCAGCTGATGCCCACGCGGCGGATGGTGCAGCCGGAATCCGTCACCCGGCGGTAGAGAGAAGCTACGGCCGGTACGATTTCTGAGGCCAGATTGGTGTGCCGGGCGAATTTGGCGGTACCGCCGGTACCCGATGGGCCGGCATTGTGGGCATAGCCCACGTACAGGGATACAGAATCTGTCACCAGGTTCTGAGCCGCCATCTGCAGGCACATCTGATCCGCCATTTCCTTGACGATCAGCTCCCCCTCGGAAGCCTTGTAGTCGCGCATCAGCACCTGGGAGCTGGACAGGCTTCTGGACTTGGATTTGTAATGCTTGATGTCCGGGATGGTGGTAGATTCCCGGCCCCAGGCGTGGTCAATGAGAAGCTCCGCGTCAATGCCGAAGAGCCGGTACAGAAGTTCCTCGCTGCACATGGCGATCTGCCGCTGGGTGGTGATGCCGTATTTCCGGAGCTTGCTTTCCGTGCCGGTGGAGATCCGCCAGAAATCGGTGATGGGCTTGTGATCCCACAGCTGGGATCGGAAGCCCTCCTCGTCCAGGATGCCGATGGAATCCGGCGCGTGCTTGGCCAGAATATCCAGGGCGATTTTGGAAAGATACAGATTTGTTCCGATGCCGCAGGCGCATAGGGTGCCCACCGTCTGATGAACATCCTCCATGATCCTTCCGGCCAGCTCCCGGACGCTGATGCCGTACATCTTCAGATAAGGGGTTACGTCCAGAAAGGCTTCATCGATGGAGTAAACGTAGATATCCTCCGGAGCCAGATACTTGAGAAAGACACCGTAGATCTCCGCGGCCACATCGATATAATGCTGCATCCGTGGGGGAGCGATGATTACATCCATGTTCGGCGGAATATCCTTCAGACGGCAGCGATTTTTCACGCCCCGTTTTTTCAGATGGACGGATACGGCAAGGCAGATGGTGTTCTCCGAGCGCTGGGCATCGGCCACCACCAGATCCGCCTCCAGAGGGTCCAGCCCCCGGGAGACGCACTCGGCGGTGGCATAAAAGGACCGCTGGTCGATGCACAGATATTGTCGCTGCTGCATGGCTGCTTCCTCCTATATAATAGAACGTTTGTTCTATTATAAACGAAAACAGGGGCACTTGTCAAGGTGCAAATGATGGTATGGGTGCGGTAAGGGGAGAAAGCCAAGGGCAGGTCATGGATTGCCGAGAAAAGAGAAAAATGGAGGCCGTTTCCGGCCTCCTGGGAACGTTATGCAGGTGTTTCGATGATCTCCCGGTTCATCTCCAGATACTCCATCAGCTGTGCGTATTCATCCTGGAAATTCAGGGTGATCTCCAGCCGTCCTCCTTCATGCACCCGGATCTCCTTTACCAGCTCCACCAGCATGGGCCGGGTCAGTTCCGTGAGATGGCCGTATTTGCGGAAGTGGGCCAGAAAACCGTTTTCCTGATCTACGCCCCTGGTGTACTGCTCGGCGGTGGCTTCCAGATTCCGGATCATCTCATCCAGCTGCTCCACCTTTTCGCTGAGATTGGCCTTGATGGCCAGGTATTCCTCCTGAGAGAGAAAACCGCTCTTCCAGTCAGGGTACAGCTCCACCATCGCACGCATACATTTTTCCCGCTCTGCACGCTGCTGTTTCAGCATGCGCTCCAGAGCGCCGGAACGGGTCTCGCGGGCGGTGCTGCGGTTGATCTCCAGCAGCAGCTTTTCATATTCGATGCAGGTGGCCACCGTGGTTTGCAGCAGGGTCAGAACCGCTTTTTCGATCTTGTCGATGCGAATGGACTGGCTGACGCAGCCGCCTGTATGCAGACGGTTGTTGGTGACGCAGCGGTAGTAATGGTAGGTTCCGTAGGAATGCCGGTTGGTCTTTTTGCTCATAATCCGCCCGCACTTGGCGCACCGGACAAAACCGGCCAGAAGCTGGACTTCGTTCTCCTTCGGGGATTTGCGGATGTGCCGGTGAAACAGGGACTGGGCTTTTGCGAAGGTTTCCGGGTCAATAATGGCATCGTGGGTGCCCTCCACACGGATCCAGTCCTCTTTGGGAATCGGGCGGCATTGGTGAATTTTGTAGCTGACGGTGGTATTCTTACCCTGGATCATGTTGCCGATGTACATTTCATTCCGCAGAATCCGGCGAACGGAGCTGTCCGGCCAAAGGCCGTCGTTCCGTTCCCCGGCAGGGTGACGGTAGTTGAATCCCTTCAGCTTTTTGTAGGCGGTGGGATTGGGGATGCCCATGGCGTTCAGTTCCTTGGCGATGCCCATAATGCTGACGCCGGAAAGAAACTTGTCGAAGATCATCCGGACCACCGGTGCGGCTTCCTCATCGATGATCAGCTTGTGATGATCGTCCGGGTCCTTCAGATAGCCGTAGGTGGAGAAGGAACCGATGAATTTGCCCTGCTGCCGGTTCACATTCAGGGTGCCCCGGACGTTCACCGAGGTGGTCGCTGCCACGGATTCGTTGATGACGTTGGTAACGCCAACGGAAATCAGCTGGGTGGCTGCGTTCATATTTCCGGAAGCGGTGTCAATGCCGTTGTTCAGGGCAATGAACCGAATCCGCATCCGGACAAACACGTTGTCCAGATAGTAACCGCCCTCAGAAGCGTTCCGGCAGAACCGGGACAGATCCTTCACGATGACACAGTTCACATTTCCGGCATAGATGTCATCCATCATCCGGATGAAGCCGGGACGGTCGAAATTGGTTCCGCTCCAGCCGTCGTCAATGTAGATGTCGTAGAGCTCGATATCCGGGTGGAGCTTCAGATGCTCCCTGAGGATTTCCCGCTGATTGGTAACAGAGTTGGACTCCAGCTTGTCGCCGTCGTCCCGGGAAAGACGGATGTAGAGGCCGGCTTTCCAGGTAATCATGGAAAGCCGGGGCTGCTCCGAAAAGGCGCGGTATTTGTTGCTACGCATGGTCAATAACCTCCATCAGATGATGGCGGCTGCCTATTTTCCTAAAACACGCAAATATCATAGCACACCGTCCTGGCTGAATCAAGAATCAGGGGTTTCCAGCATCGGCAATTACTGGGGAATCAGCAGTCCGGCCAGGGCGCTTGCCAGGCGCTTGCCGCCGCTGAAATTGACCTTTACCACAACGCCGTCCACCTTGAACAGATAGGGATTGTGTACCTGATCGAGAAGCTGGCTGAGCCGCTGGGAAACAGGCAATGTGGTGTCAATGGTCACATTTCGCAAATCCACCAGATTCCCGGGGTCGCAGGTGGTGATATCCGCGTGAGCGCATTGCGCAAGCATTTGCAGGTTCATCATAATGGCATCCCTCCTGTGTCAATCATTCCCATTTTCAGCGTTTTCATAATCAGAAGCAGGGCTGTTGACGCATTTGGCAATCAGGACTATAATAGAACCCAAGAAAACAGAGGAAGGTGAACCTATGCCCTTTGAAATTGTCCGAAACGACATCACCAAAATGGCCGTCGATGCCATCGTGAACTCTGCCAATCCGCGTCCCGTGGTGGGACTGGGTACAGATTCCATGATCCATGCTGCCGCCGGCCCGGAGCTGTTGGCGGCCCGTAAGAAGATCGGGCCCATTACCGCAGGCAATGCTGCCATCACCCCTGCGTATAACCTGCAGGCCAGGTATGTCATTCACACGGTGGGCCCGGTATGGGATGGGGGTACCTATGGGGAAGCGCAGCTTCTGCGCAGCTGCTATGACAGCTCCCTGAAGCTGGCGTTGGCGCATGGGTGTAAATCCATCGCGTTCCCACTGATCTCCACCAACAACTACGGCTTCCCAAAGGACAAGGCCTTGCAGATCGCCGTTGCCGCGTTCAGCGCCTTTCTGCTGGAGCATGAGATGCAGATTTATCTGGTGGTATTCGACCGCACCGCATTCCGGCTGTCGGAGAAGCTGTTCCACAGCGTGGCCAGCTATATCGACCAGCATTATGTGGATAACTGGGTACGCACGGTGTATGGCCCGGAGGGCAGCACCCGCCAGCAGCAGCTTCGCCGCCGCAGGGACAGGGAGCTTTACGAAGCCAGCATGGTCTGTGACGAGGCCTTGCCCGCTCCGTGCGCGCCAAAAGCCATCCGTCTGGAGGATTTGCTGAAACAGGCAGACTGCGGCTTCTCGGAGCGGCTGATCCAGCTGCTGAACCAGTCCGGATTAAAAAACGCTGCCGTCTATAAGAAGGCCCAACTCTCCAAACAGCACTTCTCCAAGATTCTCAGCAATCCAAGCTATCAGCCCACCAAGCCCACAGCCATCGCCCTGGCCCTGGCGCTGGAGCTGGATCTGGACGGCGTGCAGGATCTCATCGGCCGGGCAGGCTATACCCTGACCAACAGCAGCAAGTTCGACCTGATTATCCGCTACTGCATCGAGCATAAGGAATATAACATCGTACAAATCAACGCGATTCTGTATGAGTTCGACCAGAGCCTGCTGGGACAGTAATCCTGATGTGACAGCGTGGGCACCGCCTGAACTACGAGGTGGTCAGCGATGCCATCAAGTCCATCCGTTGCTGCGCCCCTGAGCCGGGACTGGAAGCGCCGCATCGACGAGGACTTCAGGAAGCGGGGAAAGTAATCGGCTATATCAAGCCGCACAATGCATACAGCTCCTCAATGCACGGAGCTTTATATGCCATGTACTGATCGATATTGTCAGGGAATCGCTGCGCAGCGGTTTCTTTTACGGAACCGTATTGTTTCGCAGCATCGGGGTTGTTTCGGAGGAAATCTCTGAATGTAATATGACGGTGTAATTCTTCAGAATTCTGTGGGCACACATAAAGATGGTGTTTCATCAGATGGGGTTTATTCGTATAGCGGAATGCTTCCCGATCTTTGATTCCCAGATTGCCTTCGTGGGTGTATCCGATGGCTTCCAGTCTGCTGACGACAGTATGAAATACGGAATAATCCCGGATGACAACATCAATATCGATGCAAGGCTTGGCGGACAGGCCTTCCACTGAGGTGCTTCCCACGTGTTCTATACCGATGATCAGATCACCGATGGCATGGTTCAGTTCTGCCTTTATGGCTTCAAAAGAGGATTTCCATCCTTCGTCATAAGGCACAACGGTAACACTTTTCGTTCGCATAAACAACCTCCGTTCCGGTCAAGTTTGTGGTACTCATTATAGCACCAGAGATCACCCGTTTCAATATTATGGCGCGTGATCCCGGAAAGCCCTGCGGACATGATGCAGAAAGGGCGGCTTCCACATACGGAAGCCGCCCACCAAACAAAATCTGCAGAAAGAAGAGGTTACGTAAATGATTGATCCCATCTGCAATTGATGACCCTTGATCTTGCGAAAACAAAAGATCAAGGGTCATTTCTTTGCCTGCACGCTCCGCAAGGGGCGATTTTTTGTTGTATGGGGTTTCAAGCCATGCTATAATGATTGCATCAATACAATTTCGAGGTGATTCCTATGAGAAAGAATTTCGGAGCAAAGGGCATGTGCTATCCCATGCCGGTTTTCATCATCGGCACGTACAATGCTGACGGTACCCCCAATGCCATGAACGCCGCCTGGGGCGGCATCAGCGAGGAGACGGAGATTACCATCTGTGTGGATAATACCCACAAGACTGCGGAGAATCTGCTGGCCCGGAAGGCCTTCACCGTGTCCATGGCTACCGCCAGGATGTTGGCGGCCTGCGACTATGTGGGCATCGTCAGCGGCAATCAGGAGCCGGAGAAGTTTGCCAAGGCAGGCTTCCATGCCACCAGGTCGGAGTTTGTGGATGCGCCCCTCATCGACGAGCTGCCCATGGCACTGGAGTGCGAGGTGATTTCCTATGACGAGGAAACCTGCAGACTGGTGGGCCGGATCGTCAACGTCTGCGCCGATGCGTCCGTGCTGGGGGAGAACGGCAAGGTGGATGTGAGCAAGCTCCAGCCCATTACCTATGACCCCATGAACCACCACTATCTGGTTCTGGGTGAAAAGGTGGGACAGGCATTCCACGACGGCGTGGCACTGAAATAACAAGCCATGGCAAACAGTGAAAACAACTGGGACAAGCTTCTGCAAATCAGCACCATTGGCCGGGATGAAACCAATGCGGACGAGTATCATCATCCCTACGAGCCTACGGACTATTGCGTTCTGGAGCGGCTGGCGGAAAGCGGATTGATTGGCAAAGACGATGTGGTTCTGGACTACGGCTGTGGAAAGGGCCGGGTGGGCTTTTTCCTGTCCTACCGGGCAAAGACCAGGACAATCGGCATCGAATATGACGGGCGAATCTACGGGAGCGCGCTGGAAAACCGCAGGTCTGCCATCTCCAGAATCAAGCCGGAGTTTGTACTGACCCGGGCAGAAGAATATGAAGTTCCGTCTAAGGTCAATCGGTGCTATTTCTTCAATCCCTTCTCGGTGGAGATTCTTCATAAAGTGATGGCCCGGATTATTGAATCTTGGTATGCGCATCCCAGGGAAATGCTTCTGTTCTTCTACTATCCGGCAGATGAGTACATTTCTTACTTAATGACCGTGGACGAGCTGGAATTCTACGATGAAATCGAATGTGATGACCTGTTTGAAGGCCGCGATCCCCGGGAGCGGATCTTGATTTTTCAGTTGCCGGATTATGAAATTGGAAATTAGGATCATACAGCAGAAAAAAGCACGGGCAGGGAAGCGGAGAATTACCGCTGACTGCCCGTGCTTTTTTCTTGGGAACCTCTGATACTAACTCTTAATAAAACAGCCTGACGCTCACCGGCCTAAATTGCACCAGAATGCGTTCTCCTCCTAGGTGGGCGACAGCCCACCGTCGTCGTCGTCCTTTTCTGGCACAATTTATCCTCGCTGAGCATCTAGGCCGTTCTATCAAGAATTAGGGAAACTCTGATGAAATCGGCAAGAGGTGGTGGCGAGAGATTTTTCTTCGATGGAAAGTTTGAAAAGCGGAGGAATACTGTATGTATTTCCCGTTTTTTAAACTGCACCAGCGGAGTAAAAGATTCGCCATCCACCCGAAGGCGATTTATTCAGAGGTTCCTTAGTATTACAGAAAGATAACGGGTTTCTGATACTCAGCGGCGGCTTCCTTCAGCATCTGGGCTCATGGTCAGGAAAGCTCCGGAAGGACTTGCGCTGAAAGCTCATTTCACTCAGGGTCACTTTGATTCCGCCCAGTCAATCAAATAGGCACGGCAGGGCGCACCGTCTGCGCCACCCAAATTCAGCGGCGCGGCACTCAGAAAATATTGCCCCTCCGGGATACCTTGCAGCACAATGCCTTCCAGAAGGGCAATATCCCGGCGCAGCAGGATCAGATGCACCTGCATGGGTGCGTTTTCGGGGCCAACTGTTTGTCCCTCGTTGCCGAGGAGCTTGATGCCGCCTGCGGCAAACACCTCCGCCGCTTCGGCAGTTACAGTGGCATTTCCTGCAATCAAAATCCGCGCCGCACCGCCTGCTTTCCTTAAAATTACTTCCGCATTCGCAGCCGTTACATCGCCCTCATGCCGGGCAACGAAGCAATCGCCCACGAAATGGGTCAGATCCATCTGATCCACAGTTTTACCATTGTGCAGAAAGTGGAACGGAGCATCCACATGTGTGCCGTTGTGGGCACACATGGCAAAGGAGGTCAGGTTGTACAGGTCGCCTGCTCCGGTAGAATACACTGTTTGTTTTTCCGGCGTTGGATCGCCGGGATAGACTGCGCAGGAAAAGACCTCCTGGCTGATGTCGTAGATTTTCATTTCTTGTTCCTCCCGGAAAATCTGCTCAAATGGGCCATGACCCGTGCCAGCCTGGGACGGCGGCCGATGTATTTGCTGACATCGATTTTTCCAATCAACGCATCACGCTTCCGCATAGCGTACCCGGCTGGTTCTGGAAATCCTCATCACTGATAACAAAAACGGGCAGTCCGCACAGGCCGCCCAACATAACCATCATATCACAAAGAAATCCATCCGTCCATTCGCAGTTATTCCAACATTGCTGCCGGATTCTTATGGACTATTCCGACTTGAAAAATCCGGATTCCGGCGTTATCATAAAGCTACAAAAAAGGAGTGAGTCCAATGTACTAAGTAAACTCCCAACAAACAAAATCTGCAGAAAGAAGAGGTTACGTAAATGACAGAACCCAACAACTTCATGAGATAACCCTCGATGATCAGAGTGATTAGCTGATGCATCGAGGGTTATTTCCGTTTTGTACGCTCCGGAAGGGGCGTTTTTTTGTCGCAATCGCCAGGATGCAGGAGTCCCTCAGTAAACAGTTCAGAATTTGCAGAGTATGGTGTGTGTCAGGGAACCTCTGAATAAATCGCCTTCGGGTGGATGGCGGATCTTTTACTCCGCTGGTGCAGTTTGAAAAACGGGAGATACATACAGTATTCCTCCGCTTTTCAAACTTTCCATCGAAGCAAAATCTCTCGCCACACCGCTTGCCGATTTCATCAGAGCTTCCTTAGGAAAGCAGCCGCCTGGAATGTTTGGGGACGTGGTCTTAGTTTAACACTGGCAGGGGCCATGGCAGCGCCCATGTTGTTGGCATCGGTGATGCCCAGGTCCGTGACGGTGCCCATGGTGGCGGCGGTGATGGCAATGGGCTGGGGGGCAGAGGTGATCAATGCCGCGCCGCTGCCGGTGACGGTCCACTGGGCCGTGGGGGTCCGCTGCCCACCGTAGCCAAGGGGAAACCGGTACTGCCGCTCGGAGGAGGCAAAGTGGGATGAGGTCATGGCCACCGCCCGGTCAGCATACCCTCCCCCTACGGTCATGGCAGACAGCAGAAGGCTCAGGGCCATGGTGGAGCAGGCACCGTAGAGTCCCAGGTGGGGGATGCCGGTGTTGCGCAGGGTGAAGGAGGAGCCGATGCACTGGTTCAGCAGATCCCCGGAGAACACCAGGCCGATATCCTCCTCAATCAGCTCCGCCTTTTGCAGCAGCCGGCTCAGCGCAAGCTGCTGCATCTTCTTTTCTGCCTGCTCCCAGGTTTTTTCTCCGAATTTGGTATCCGGGGAAGCAATGTCAAACAGGTGCCCAAGGGGGCCTTCCCGTTCCTTTTTTCCGGCCACGCTGGCCCAGTGACTGATAAACACATCCTGCCCCGGGCGAAAACTCCGGGTGCCCACTTGATTGACTGCCATTGTTAACACGACCTTTCCTGGAACAAGTATGTCCAGAACCGGCAGGATGATGCAAAAAGGGAAGCCCATCGGCTTTTTGCCCATGGGCCGCTGGTTTCTTTGTAGGTACTGTGGATGGTTTTTTGTCTGGCTCTATGCTATCATAAAAGAAAACGTCCAAGGAGGCCCATGATGAAAAAATATCTGATTCCCCCCACCGGCCGGTTTTTCAAGGCCAACCTCCACTGTCATACCACCGTTTCCGACGGCATGAAAACCCCGGAGCAGATCAAGGCCCTGTACACCGCCAATGGGTATTCTGTGGTGGCCTTCACTGACCATGATGTGCTGGTTCCCCATCCAGAGCTTCAGGACGGGGCGTTTCTGCCGCTGAACGGTTTTGAAGCTGAGATCGAGGAGCCGGGCAGCGCGGACTGGGCCAACCGGAAGCAATGCCACCTGTGCTTCATTGCAAAAGACCCGGAGAATCTGACCATGCCCTTTTACCACCGGACCCGGTACATCTGGGGCGGCGCGGAGCATTACCGCGCTCAGCTGCGCTATGATGACAGCCAGCCCGATTACATCCGGGAATATTCCCACGCCGGCATCAGCGACATGATCCGCCGGGGCAGGGAGGCAGGCTTTTTCGTGACCTACAACCATCCGGCCTGGTCCCGGGAGGATTACCCCGACTACATGGGCTACCAGGGAATGGATGCCATGGAAATTATGAACTACGGCTGCTGCTGTGAGGGATATCTGGACTACAATCCCCGGGTGTATGATGACCTGCTCCATGCCGGACGGAAGCTGTACTGCATCGCCGCCGACGACAACCACGGCAGAATCCCCGACGAATGCGGCGGCTGGACCATGATCAAGGCAGAGGGTCTGGATTATAAAAGCATCACAAAGGCGCTGGAGCTGGGCCATTTCTATGCCTCCTGGGGCCCGGAGATCCGGGACCTCTGGGTGGAGGACGGGGAAATCCACATCACCTGCGCGCCTGCCAGCCGGATCATCGCCACCTACGGTTCCAGAAGATCCCGGATGCTCCAGGGGGAGGCTCTGACAGAAGGCGCGTTCCCCCTGCGGCCGGATGATGGCTATGTCCGCATCACTGTGGTGGATGAGCAGGGCCGCTGTGCCGATACCAACGCCTGTTTTATGGAAGAAATCCTGAATGAAATAACATTCTAAAACAAGGAGGAAAACAAATGGAACGAGTATGTCAGTTTTTGAAGGATGCCGGTGTTTACTATCTGGCAACGGTGGAGGGGGATCAGCCCCGGGTCCGTCCCTTTGGCACCGCCCACATTTTTGAGGGCAGGCTGTATATCCAGACCGGCAAGGTCAAGCCCTGCTCCCGTCAGCTTCTGGCCAATCCCAAGGCGGAGATCTGCGCCTTCCACCAGGGCACCTGGGTGCGGATCGCCGGTGAGCTGGTGGAGGATGACCGTGTGGAGGCCAAAAAGTCCATGCTGGATGCCTACCCCAACCTCCGGGGAATGTACGACGAGAACGACGGCAATACCCAGGTTCTCTATTTCCGCAGCGCCACAGCCACCTTCTCTTCCTTCAGCAGCGCTCCGGAAACCGTCACCTTCTGAGTTCGGGCCCCACTCTACGATGCGCAGGTTGCCGGAATTCCGGTTTTATGGTATCCTAAGCCCTGAAAGGAAGTGGCAACCATGAATACCTATGTGACCGGCGCTGCCATCCGGCAGCTTCGGGAAAAACGCGGTCTGACCCAGGCGGAGCTTGCCTGGCAGATCGGCGTCAGCAGCAAGACCGTCTCAAAATGGGAGACAGCCAAGGGTCTGCCGGACATCAGTCTGCTCCAGCCCCTGGCCCAGGCCCTGGGCATTTCCGTCATCGAACTGATGAACGGGGAACCCATCACCAACCGGAACAGCTCCGCCAATCTG
Organism: Oscillospiraceae bacterium; assembly: GCA_017506735.1. Taxonomy (GTDB): domain Bacteria; phylum Bacillota; class Clostridia; order Oscillospirales; family Oscillospiraceae; genus Faecousia. The sequence continues at coordinate 12,182 of JAFVMW010000048.1, forward strand.
ATGCGGTGCAGGTTTTACGTCTGTCCGGTCTGCGGAAATGTGATTTACTGCACCGGCGATACGGTGGTCAGCTGCTGCGGCATCACACTGCCTGCCCTGGAGGCGGAAGCGGCAGGGGAGGAACATACCCTTACCATCGAGCCTGTGGAGGATGAGCAGTTTCTGACGGTTCATCACGAAATGACCAAGCAGCATTTCATTTCATTCCTGGCCTATGTGACCACGGACCGGGTCCAGCTGGTGAAGCTCTACCCGGAGAGCAATGCCCAGACCCGGCTGCAGCTGAGGGGCAGAGGCGATCTCTATTTCTACTGCAACCGGCATGGCCTGTTCCGGCAGAAGGTATAACAAAGGGGCTGTTGCAACGCAACAGCCCCGATATTTTGTATCAGATCCAGTCCTCCAGCAGAACCTGTTCGTAGTTGAACCAGTCCCGGGTCAGATCCAGCACCATGTCCCAGGCTCCTTCCTCCAGGAACCGGTGACCGGCACCATGGATGATGACCAGCTTGGAGCGTTCGTTGAGCCGGCGGAAATTCTTTACATCCTCCATGGGGATGTAAATATCCTTGTCGGTGTGAAGGATCAGAATGGGAATCGGATAGGCCGCCAGTGCGATGTGCTCCTCCATTTCCTGAAAGAACGGATAGGTAATGTCAAAGGGACGGGCGGCCCGGAAGGTCACCTTTCCCATGGCCTGCAGGGTGGGACGGGAAATATTCTTCATGGAAAGGATGGACTTGTGCATCAGGAAAGAGGGGGTCTGAACCACCAGCTTTACAGTGCCCGGCATTTCCCACAGCTCATCCAGGGCAAGCAGTGTGATGTAGGCACCGAAGCCCGTGGCAAAGATGCACAGATCCTCCACCTCGGGGTACAGCTCCCGGCCCTTCCGGGCCACGGTGAGCAGGGAATTGATGCAGTTATCCAGATTCAGCTCGCTGCTGTCTGCGGGGCTTTCGCCGTGCGCAGGGAAATCAAAGCGCAGCATGGCAGAGTCAAAATAGGCCATTTCCTCGGCAAGGCTCGACTGGATGTCATCGGTGGTACTGCCGCCCAGGCCGTGCACACCCAGCACAATCCGTTCTACCAGGCCGCTTTCCGGTGTGGTCAGAACGCAGGGAATCTGCAGGGTGCCGTAAGAAAGCATCATTTCCTGTTTCATGGTCGTTTCCCTCCACTGTCTCAGAATCAAGATTAAACGGATTTTCTACATAATAACAGATATGCTTGTCTTTTTCAACTGTTTTTCACACCGGATCCACGCCGCCGGTACAGTCTTTTTCTCCAAATAAAGCCAGGAAAATTTGCTGAAATGCCGAATTCCCCAGAGATTGTTGCAATTCTGAAAAAACGGTGCTATCCTTAAAGAAGAATCAACGAAAAAGGAGGAATCCCATGGACGTTACAAAAGAGAATCCCGCCTGTCAGGCGCTGCCTCCGCTGGATTCCTGCAAGCCCAGGGAAATCACCAATGCTCTCCGCCCAAAGGTTCAGCACCTGAAGGTGGTGAAGATCCAGGAGGAAGTGGGCGGCCGTCGCCGGTACTATCTGGGCCCCAACGAAGAAAAGGGGACAAAGAATTTGGCCGGGTTCCGTGCCGGGCAATATCTGTCCATCACGCTGCAAATTGGCAATATGCGGCTGACCCGGCCCTATTCCATTGCATCCTCTCCCCGGGAAGCCCTGGAAGGCTTCTACCTGCTGACCATCGACAGGGTGCCCGGCGGCCTTGCTTCCGAGTTTATCCATGATACCTGGCAGGTGGGCACCGAGGTCACGGCCTCCGAGCCGCTGGGCAGCTTCACCTACGAGCCCCTCCGGGACGCCAAAACCGTCATCGCCCTGGTGGGCGGCAGCTCCATCACGCCCTTCCGCAGCTTTGCCATGGCTGTGGCGGACGGGGACGAGGACTGCGACCTTGTCCTGCTCTACGGCACCCGGAACCTGGCGGATACCCTGTTCCAGCAGGATCTGAAGGCGCTGGAGGCAGCCTGTCCCAGGATCAGGCTGGTGAATGTCCTCAGCGACGAAGTGGCAGAGGGCTGTGAATACGGCTTCATTACCGCTGAGCTGATCAGAAAATACGCCCCGGAAGGGGAATACTCCCTGTTTATCTGCGGCCCCCAGGATATGCGGAAATATGTGGACAAGGAAATCGCAGCCCTTGGCCTGCACAGCAGGTTTATCCGCAATGAACTGGCAGGCGAGCATTTCGGTCCCGGCCAGGCGGCTGACTATCCCGAAAACGTGGCCCCGGCCTACCGGGTCACTGTGCGCCTGGCAGGAACAGAGCAGGCCGTCACCGCTCCCAGTGATGTTTCCCTGCTCCGGACGCTGGAAACCGCCGGCATTGCCGCCCCTTCCCACTGCCGCAGCGGCGAGTGCGGCTGGTGCCAATCCAGGCTCCTCAGCGGACAGGTCTACACCCCCGGAAGCGCGGAAGGCCGCCGGGAGGCGGAGCTGCCCAACGGCTGCATCCACCCCTGCTGCAGCTTCCCCTTAAGCGATCTGATCATCGAGATTCCCCCTGCTGCGCAATAAAAATGAATCCGGAAGTCCTGAGGACTTCCGGATTTTGTATGGGTTATTTGCCTGCCAGGGCACGCTGCAGCCAGACGCAGCCCACATCCAGGGCGCTGTATAAGCCGGGCTTTTCGGTCTTTTTTACAATGCGGTCACGGGGACGGGCATTGGGATCGGTGAGCTGAAGCTGAACGGAGACTTTGGAAGCAATGTCGGTGTCGTTGACCTTCTTGGTTTCCAGAATCTGCAGTACGACCACGTGGGAATCCGCCATGGAGCCGTAGTAGATCATATTCTCCTTGCGCATCAGCGGACGACCCTTGTACATCAAAACTTTGGAATCTGCCATGGGTACCTCCTGTTGCAGTGGGGACCGGTGCGGCACCGGTCAAAGGTGGATAACGAATGGGATGTTCATGGAAAATGGGCTTTTTTGCAAAAGCCCATGAACCTGTCAAGCTCTGTCGAACAGATAGCACTTCACCAGCTCCTGCAGCAGCTCATCCCGATCCAGCTTGCAGATCTTGCTCCGGGCTGCGTTGTAGTTGGTGATGTAGGTGGGATCTTCGGTCAGAAGGTAGCCCACAATCTGGTTGATGGGATTGTAGCCCTTCTCGTTCAGTGCGTCGAAAACATCCCGCAGAATTCTGCGCATATTTTCCTTGTCGTCGCTGGGAACAGTAAACTTAATGGTGTTATTATCCGTCATGTGGTCAACCTCCTTTGCGTATTAGGGCTATTATAGCCCAAATATTCGAATATGTAAAGGGTTTATCCAGACTTTTTTTCTGCAGCCTCCCCTTAGAGGGGAGGTGCCCCGAAGGGGCGGAGGGGTGGGGGCGCACAAACGGGAATTGGTTCGTAGTTGCTGCCCTTCACCCCTCAGTCAGCTTCGCTGACAGCTCCCCTCAGAGGGGAGCCAGTCATTATCTCAGCACTGCGCCCAGCTTCTCTTCCAGTGCCTTCAGCACCTTGCTGACCACGCCCTCGGAGTCGGTGTCGGTGAGGGTACGGTCGTCGGCTCGCAGCTCCAGGGAGAAGGCCACGGACTTCTTGCCGTCCTCGATGCCCTTGCCACGGTAGATGTCGAAGAGCTTCACGCTGCGCAGCAGCTTGCCGCCGGCGGATACGATCACGTTCTCCAGCTCAGCCACAGGGATCTCCTCACCGCAGACCAGGGACAGGTCACGGGTGACGGCAGGATACTTGGGCAGGGGAGTGAAGGTGGGCTCGGGCAGCATCATCTCGAAGGCCCGGGAGAAGTTGATCTCAGCGCAGTAGACCTCGCACTCCAGGCCGTAGGTCTTTGCAACCAGAGGATGCACCTGACCCATGTAGCCGAGCAGTTCGCCGTTGATGGAAACGGCGGCGCAGCGGCCGGGATGGTAGCTGGGATTGTCCTTCACAGCGGTGTAGGAAGCCTTGGGCAGCCGCAGACCGGTCATGACGGCTTCCAGCTCGCCCTTGAGCTTGAAGAAGTTCTCGCCGGCGCCGTAGGTGCCCAGCACCAGCATTTTGGGCTCGGCGGGCAGATCCTGGCCCTCGGTGGGCAGATAGATCTTGGCCAGCTCGTAGAGCTTTGCCTTCTTGTTGTGATAGGCATTGTTCCGGGACAGAATGTCCAGCATGGAGGGCAGGGCGATGGTACGCATGATGGAGGTATCCTCGCCCAGGGGGTTCTGGATCTTCAGTGCATTGCGCAGGACGGAATCCTTGGGCAGACGGATGTTGTCGAAGATGGCAGGGGAGACGAAGGAGTAGGTGATGATCTCGCTGTAGCCCAAAGCACGGCAGAGCTGACCTGCCTTGTTCTCCGCCAGCATGATGGGGGCATAGCCGCCCTGGGTGGAGGTCTTGAAGGGTACGGTGGGGATCTCGTTGTAGCCGTAGCTTCTGCCCACTTCCTCTGCGATGTCCGCCATCAGGTTCAGGTCGGGACGGAAGGAGGGAACCTGAATCATACCGTTCTCTACGGGGATCTCCAGCAGGTTCAGATACTTGATCATGTCCTCCTCGGAGATGTCGGTGCCCAGCAGGTGATTGATCCGGTCAGCCTCCAGAGGAAGCTCCTTTGCCTCGGGAACGTAGTTCAGAATGTCGATGATGCCGTCCAGCACGTCACCGGCTTCCAGAAGCTCCACCAGCTCACAGGCACGCTGGACAGCAGGCAGGGTCATCATGGGATCCAGATTCTTCTCGAACTTGCCGGAGGACTCGGTACGCATACCCAGAGCCAGGGCGGTCTGACGGATGGAGGTGCCGTTGAAGTTGGCGGACTCAAAGACCACGGTGGTGGTGTCGTCCATGATCTCGGAGTTCTCGCCGCCCATGATACCGGCCAGGCCGATGGGCTTGTCGCCGTCGGCGATGACCAGCATACCGGGCTTCAGAGTCCGGACATTGCCGTCCAGGGTGGTCAGGGTTTCGCCTTCCGCAGCTTCCCGGACAACGATCTTGTTGGAGCCGATGTAGCGGTAGTCGAAGGCGTGCATGGGCTGGCCGTACTCCAGCATGACGTAGTTGGTGATGTCAACGATGTTGTTGATGGGACGCACGCCGTTGGCTCTCAGCCGGTGGCGCAGCCACTTGGGGGAGGGGCCGATCTTCACGTTTGCCACCATCCGGGCAGTGTAGCGGTTGCACAGGTTCTCAGCAGGAACCTCCACATCCAGCTTGTCGTAGATGGAACCGGCATCGCTGCCCTTGACCACGGGCTCGTGGTGGCGCATGGTCAGACCGAAGGCGGCGGCGGATTCTCTTGCCAGACCGATGACGCTGTAGCAGTCGGGACGGTTGTTGGTGATTTCGAACTCCACCACGGTGTCGTCGTTGCCGATGACGGCGTTGATGTCATCGCCGGGAGCACAGGCCTCGTCATTCAGAATCCAGATGCCGTCGGCGTAAGCGCCGGGCACATCGTTCTGGGTCAAACCCAGCTCCGCGAAGGAGCAGAGCATACCGTTGGACTTGACACCCCGGAGCTTGCCCTTGGTGATGTGGATGCCGCCGGGGAGATAGGAGTTGTGCAGGGCGGCAGGAACCAGGTCGCCCTCGTGGACGTTCTGGGCGCCGGTGACGATCTGGACAGGCTCAGCCTCGCCCACGTCCACCTGGCAGACCCACATATGGTCAGAATTCTCATGCCGGACGATGGAAACCACCTTGCCGACCTTCACATTCTTGATCTCAGCGTCCATCCGCTCGTAGGTTTCCACCTTCTGACCGAAGACGGTGAGCTTTTCTACATATTCCTTGTCGGAGATGTGGGACAGATCCACGAACTCCTTATTCAGCCATTCTCTGTTGAGTTTCATGTCTATCCCTCCTTAGAACTGGTTCAGGAACCGCATATCGTTGTCGAAGATCAGACGCAGGTCATTGATGCGCAGACGGCCCATGGCCATACGCTCCAGACCCATGCCGAAGGCGAAGCCGGAATACTTGGTGGAGTCGATGCCGCAGTTCTCCAGAACCACGGGATGCACCATACCGGCGCCCAGCAGCTCGATCCAGCCCTCGCCGTGGCAGGTGGAGCAGACCTTGCCGTCCACCTCGCCGGTGCCGTGGCACTTGTGGCACTGCATATCCATCTCGCAGGAGGGCTCGGTGAAGGGGAAGTGATGGGGACGGAAGCGAACCTGGGCATCGTGGCCGTAGATGCGCTGCATGATGGTGATCAGAACATCCTTCAGGTTGCCCATGGTGATGTCCTCGGCCACAACCAGACCCTCGATCTGATGGAACATGGGGGAGTGGGTTGCGTCAGCCTCGTCCTTGCGGAACACACGGCCGGGGGCCAGCATGCACAGGGGAGGCTGGTTGTTCTCCATGAAGCGGATCTGCATGGAGCTGGTCTGGGTACGCAGCAGGATGGAGTCGTCGTCGGTGAAGTAGAAGGTGTCGGAACGGTCACGGCTGGGGTGGCCCTCCTCGATGTTCAGACGGGTGAAGTTGTTGGCGGCGTATTCCACCTCGGGGCCGTCAACGACGGTGTAGCCCATGCCCACGAAAATGTCCTTGACCTCCTGCAGCACCATATTCATGGGGTGCTGGTGGCCCATCTCTACTTCTTCACCGGGGATGGTCACGTCGATGGCCTCGGCGGCGAGCTTGGCTTCCAGAACCTTTGCGCCGATGGAAGCCTTGCATTCCTCCAGCTTGGCCTCGATTTCGGCACGGACGGCGTTGGCGATCTGGCCCATGACAGGGCGCTCTTCGGGACTGAGCTTGCCCATCTGCTTCAGAACGGCGGTCAGCTCACCCTTCTTGCCCAGCAGCTTGACGCGCAGCTCCTCCAGGGCAGCGGGGGAGTCCGCTGCATCCAGAGCAGCCAGGGCGTGCAGCTTGATTTCTTCCAGTTGCTGTTTCATGGATTTCTCTCCTTTGAAATGTGTTTTGCCTCCCCTTGAGGGGAGGTGCCCCGAAGGGGCGGAGGGGTGAAAGCCATTGTGATGGAAGTGGTTCTTGTGATCCACCTCTCACCCCTCAGTCACGGCTTTCGCCGTGCCAGCTCCCCTCAAGGGGAGCCATGTGGGAACGAAAAAACGGTCTTTCATCCCCGTAATCTGGGGACGAAAGACCGGAAACTGTGTCTTCCGCGGTACCACCCGCATTCGCTTGAAAAAGCGCACTCAAATAAGGCGCAGCTACGCCCTGACCCGGTAACGGCGGTCACACCGGCGCATCCTAATCTGGCAGACCATTTCAGACGGCGGCTCCCGGGAGAAAGCCCACACTTGACCCACGCCAAGCGGCTCCCACCAATGCCGCTCTCTCTTCCGTACGCTTCCGGTCACAGGACAACCCGATCAATGCCTTTGAGATATCCCGGATATCTTAGCACGGAAAAGGGGAAAAGGCAAGCATCTTTTTACCCGAAATAGAATAATTCTTCAAATTTTTTGTCCAGCGCGATACACAGGATCAGCGCCAGCTTCGCCGTGGGATTGAATTGCCCCGTCTCAATGAAGCTGATGGTATTCCGGGATACGCCCACCAGCTCAGCAAGGGCGGACTGGGACAGATTCCGTTCGGCCCGGGCTTCTTTGAGGCGGTTTCGTAAGATGAGTTCATCGTTCATTGTGATTCACCAATTGATCAACTGGAGCAAAAAGGATATGCCATGGAGCAGTGCAATTACAGTAAACAGAATTGCGACGGTCAATTTGGAGCGATCTATTTTTCCTTTGCTCTGGATCCACATAGCGGATGCCAGCATTCCCCAGAGAATCAGCCAGCTTGCAGGAAGAATGATTCTTGGTCCATCAAAAAACATAGTGAGTGCATTTACAAGAAAGCACAGACAAAAGCCTGTTAATGTGGAAATGGAATGGGATCGAACGATGATATGTTTCTCCCGCTCGTCACCATCTGAATTATCTTTCCGGCTCTTTTCCAGAATTTCTTCCTTTGTCATATCGTTCTCCTCCTTCAAATACCCCAGTGGAAGGACTCCACAAAGCACAGTCCGCACAGGATACACGCCACTGTGTTGACTATGGCGGCCAGCAGGTCGTTCCGCTTTTTCAGCCGGATGGCCCGATACCAGAATTCGCCCAAGTTCATACCCCAGTAGACCGTCCACAGGGCAAAAAACAGATACTGGGGACAGCCAAGGCATTTTGCCACAATGCTTACCAGAAGGCACGCCGTCATACCGGATACTTTGGCGGCGATGGAAGCCTGCCGAGCGATCTGCTGCTCCCGCTCGTCCATATTCCTGTTCTCTTTCCGGCTCTTTTCCAGAATTTCATCCCGATCCATAACAATACCTCCTGCCAAGTTTTATTTGCACCTTCAGTATAACATTGCCAAGCGTACTTGTCAATACGAGGCGAAGAAAAAGTAGGAGCGACAACATTGGTCGCCCCTACGATATCAATGATAAAGATACTCTTTCAAAAACGCCATCGCCTGCCGGTAGCCGTCCAGGCCCTGGCCCATGATGGTTTTCACGCAGGCGCGCCCTGCGTAACTGATCTGCCGGAAGTCCTCCCGGGCCTTCACGTCGGAGATGTGAACCTCCACCGCAGGAATCCCCACGGCCTTCAGCGCGTCCAGAATGGCAATGGAGGTGTGGGTGTAGGCGGCAGGATTGATGACAATGCCGTCGAAGCGTCCGTAGGCCTCCTGGATCTTATCCACCAGACAGCCCTCGTGATTGCTTTGGTAATGCTCCATTTCAAGGCCCAGCTCGTCTGCCCAGATACCCAGCAGCCGCAGAAGCTCCCCATAGCTCTGGCTTCCGTATACACCCGGCTCACGGATGCCCAGCATATTGATGTTGGGGCCGTTTATGACTAGGATTTTCATGTCAGATTCCCTCCAGTGCCTTCATAACCTTGGCGAGACATTCTTCTTTGGTGCCGTCAGACACGATGGCGGCATCGGCAAAGGCTGCATACATGGGCTTTCGCTGTTCGTACAGCACCGCCGGGGGTGTTTTCTGGGACAGGGGACGGCCCTCGGTGGGGAGCAGAGCGGCATCCCTCTGAATCCAGACGATCCGGCTGTTCTGGTGGAGCAGGGGATAGTTCCGCTCCCTCGTCACGCAGCCGCCGCCGGTGGCGATGACCAGCCCGGATTTCTTGCCCAGCTCTGCCAGCACCTTTGTTTCCCAGTCCCGGAACACTTCCTCGCCGTCCTCAGCGAAAATCTCCGGGATGGACTTGCCTGCCAGCGTTTCGATCTCCTCGTCGGCATCCACAAAGGTTTTGCCTGTTTTCTCCGCCAGCAGCTTGCCGATGGTGCTCTTTCCGCAGCCGGCCATGCCGATGAGGGCGATGTTCTCCATTTCTGCCCGGAGGGAAGCATGGATTTCGCCAATGAGGGAATCGGGCAGCCTGGTGTCCATGAACCACTCGGCGCTTTTCTTGGCCTGGGCCGTGAGCATCCACAGGCCGTTCATCGCCGGGATGCCCATTTTTTCCGCATCCAGCAGAAGCTGTGTCCGGGCCGGATTGTAGATCAGATCGAGAACGCCCTCCAGCCGGGGGAATCGGGTCAGATCCAGGGGGGCATTGCCTGTGTTGGGATACATTCCCACCGGGGTGGTGTTCACAATGACAGCGGCATCGGCGTGCAGGTGCAGATTCTCATAATTGTTCTCACCGGAACGGGAGATCACAATGAAATTGGCCCCCATGTCCTGCAAAACAGCCACCACGGTGACGCTTGCGCCGCCGGAGCCCAGAACCAGAACCTTTTTTCCGGAAACGGAGATGCCGCTTTTTTCCACCATGGAGGAAAAGCCGAAGTAATCGGAATTATGCCCGGCCAGATGGCCGTTCCGCTTGACCACGGTGTTCACGCTGCCCAGCCGCCTGGCCAGCTCGTCCACCTCATCCAGGTAGGGGATCACGTCCTTTTTGTAGGGAATGGTCACATTCAGACCGTCGAAGGGCTCGTTCCGCAGCAGGGCTTCGATTCCATCCGGCTCACGCTCATGGAGCAGATATTCGTAGCCCCCCATCAGCCGGAAGATCATGGGGGAATAGCTGTGTCCCAGCTTCCGCCCCAAAAGACCGAATTTCATCAGACCACCTCTCTGTAGCTGCCCAGATAGGTGAATTCCTCGCACAGGTCATCCAGCTCGCACATGAGCTGGACAAATTCCTCAGAGTAAATGGAGGTATCCAGATCGAAATAGAACATGAACTCAAAATCCCGTTCGGGGATGGGCCGGGACTCCAGCTTGGTCACGTTGATGCCCAGAACATACATTCTGGCCAGCACCTTGTACAGGGCACCGGGCTTGTGGGGCAGAACCATCATAATGCTGGTCTTGTCCGCGCCGGGGTAGATCTCCAGCTTCTTGCTGATGCAGATGAACCGGGTCCGGTTGTTGCCCTTGTCCTGTACAGAGGATGCCAGCACGTCCAGATTATAAAGCTCGGCGCAGGCCCGGCTGGACAGACAGGCCACATCCTTCCGGTGGGACTGGGACACCATCTGGGCAGCCACGGCGGTGTTTTCCACAGCGATGACCCGGGCGTTGGGGAATTTCTCCAGGAACAGGGTACACTGGCCCAACGCCTGCTCGTGGGAGTAGATCTCCTTGATGTCCTCCAGCTTTGCGCCCCTGTGGGCCAGCAGATTGTGGTCCACCTTCAGCCGGAAGGTGCGGACGATGGAGAATTTCCGGTTGATCATCAGGTCGTACACCTGCTTCACAGAGCCTCTGGTGGAGTTCTCCAGAGGAAGGATGCCATACTGACACAGGCCCTTCTCAATGGCGGTGAACACGCCCTCGAAGTTCTTGAAATACATGATGAAGGGATTTTTGATCATCTTTTCGCAGGCGATCTGGGCATAGCTGCCCTCCACGCCCTGGCAGGCCACCATGGGATTCTGGGGGAAGAGCTTGGGGGTGTTCTCAATGGCGGCAGAGATGGTCTGGTGCAGCGCTGCTTCTGTATTGTTGCGCTTGCTCTGATAGCTGCGGCTCAGCTCGAAGATCAGGGAGTACAGCACCTGGGCGTAGTTGCCCATCTCGGGGCCGGCCTGCTCTGCCACCTGCTTCAGAATGGCCCGCTCCCGGGCAGGCACCAGAATGGGCAGATCGTTTTCCCGTTTGTAGTCCGCGATCTGGCCGGATACCTCCATCCGCCGGGTGAACAGGGAAACCAGTTCCTTGTCAATGCTGTCGATTTCTGTTCTCAGTTCGTTGATGTCCATGGTAATATACCTCTTTTATGTAAATGTAGCGTTTGGGGCGGAAAGCCTCCCCTCCGAGGGGAGGTGGCCCGAAGGGCCGGAGGGGTGAAAGCCTTCGGTTTCAGCATCGTGCAAAAGGAAGGCGCTCACCCCTCAGTCAGCTTCGCTGACAGCTCCCCTCTAAGGGGAGCCTTATTTCCGTGCCTTCCATTCAAGGTAGGCGTCATATATGGCAATGGCCGCCGCCGCTTCCACCACGGGAACGGCTCTGGGTACGATGCAGGGATCGTGGCGGCCCTTGATTTCCAGGGTAGTGATTTCGCCGGTGCGCAGATTCACGGTCTGCTGGGGTCTTGCGATGGAGGGGGTGGGCTTGAAGGTGGCGGAGAAGATCAGGGGCATACCGTTGGAGATGCCGCCTAAAATGCCGCCGCAGTTGTTTGTTTTGGTTTTCACAACCCCATTCTGAATACAGAATTCATCGTTGCACTCGCTGCCGGGGATGTTGGCGGCAGAAGGGCCTATGCCGAATTCGACGGATTTTACGGCAGGAATTCCGTAGACAATCTGCGCAATCCGGCTTTCCATACCGCCGAACATGGGCTCGCCCAGTCCGGCAGGAAGTCCGGTGACGGCACATTCGATGGTGCCGCCCACGCTGTCGCCCATAGCCCGGGCCTCGGCAATGATTTCTTTCATTCGCTGGGCCTTGTATTCGCTGAGAACCGGAAAATCGGTGGGAATTTCGTTGATCTGGGGATTCAGCCGGTCAAAAAAGGTATCGTTCAGACCATGGAGCCATTCAATATGCGCTCCGATCCGGATGCCCTTCTGTTCCAGCCATTGTTTACATAATCCTCCGGCGATGCACAGGGGGGCCGTCAGCCGCCCGGAGAAATGTCCGCCGCCGGCCGGGTCCTGATAGCCCTTGTACTTGATCTGGGCGGTGTAGTCGGCGTGACCGGGCCGGGGGCAGTCTTTCAGATTGCTGTAATCTCCCGAACGGGTATTTGTGTTTTTGATGATTGCGGCAATGGGTGCGCCGCAGGTGTAGCCGTCCACGATTCCGGAGAGAAATTCGGGCCGATCCTCCTCCCTCCGGGGGGTGGACCAGTCGTTCTGACCGGGGGCACGGCGGTTGAGAAAGGTTTGTAATCCTTCAAAATCCACGGGAAGTCCTGCCGGAATCCCGTCCAGGGTCATGCCGATGGCTGCTCCGTGGGACTGTCCGAATATGGAAAGGCGAAGCATCTCGCCGTATGTGCTGCTCATAATTGACCTCCTAACCGGGCGAACTCTGCCCAGAATCGGGGATAGGATTTTTCCACGCATTCCGCGCCGAGGATTCCCACGGGCTGTGTACAAACTGTGGCGGCAATGGCGGCGGACATGGCGATGCGATGGTCGTTCACGGCATCCACTGTGCCGCCAGTGAGCCCGGTGCCGTATACCGTCAGGGTATCCTCCGTGGATTCAGCCCTGCCGCCCAGGGCTTCCAGCATAGCGATGACGGATGCCACCCGGTCGGATTCCTTCAGGCGAAGCCGCTGGATATTCGTGAATATTGCGCCATGCTTTGCGGCGGCTACCACGGAAAGGATGGGTACCAGATCTGGGATATCCGCTGCGGAGATGCGGCAATGTCCCTGTGCCAGCAGGGGGAGCAGCTCCGCTACCCTGCGGTCGCCCTGGGGGCTGTCCGGGTCAAGGCCGGTGACGGTCAGATCATTTCCCAGGGCCTGGGCCGCCAGCCAGAAGGCGCCGTTGGACCAGTCACCCTCTACAGTGATGGTATCCGGATGGGGGCCGTCAAACAGGGCGATGGCTGCCTGGGTCATGTCCACATAGGGAGCCGATTCCAGCTTCCCCGTAACGGTGAGGGTGGATTCCCCATCCATCAGGCTGTGGGCAAACAGCAGTCCGCTGATAAACTGACTGCTCACGCCGCCATCGATGACATATTCTCCGGAGCGGAGCCTTCCGGTACAGCGCACCGTATCCTGCGTCGGACGGGACAGCCTGCAGCCCATCCGCTCCATTTCCTCCCACAAAGGGGACAGGGGCCGCTGGGGCAGTCTGCCCTCCAGCCGGAAGGTGGCATCCACACCCATGGCACCGGCGATGGGTAGCAGAAACCGCAGGGTGGAGCCGCTTTCCCCACAGGGAAGGGTGGCTGTTTCCGGGTATTCGTGGATCGGAACGACCCGGTATCCGTAATTCGTCCGGGTAATCTGTGCGCCCAGTGCGTTCAGGCACGCCGCTGTAGCTTCGATGTCCCGGTTTGTCTCCCGGCAACGGAGGTTCGTGGGTGCGTCGGCAAAGGCGGCGCAAATCAGCAGGCGGTGGGCCTGTGACTTGGAGGGGATGGCCTCCACAAGTCCCTGCAGTTTATTCGGCTGAATTGTAATGTCCATATCAAAGACCTGCCTGAATAAAGTTTTCCAGCTCCTCCACCGGGGTGGGCCGGATGGCACAATTGCCGATGGCGAGGGGGATAATCAGATTGACGGTGGAGCCGGAACGCTTCTTGTCGGACAGGGCAGCGGTTGCCAGCATGGCGGCAGAAAAATGGGTATACAGCGGCAAACCGAACTGCCGCAAAAGCCATTGAATCCGGGCGGACACACCGTAATCGCAGATGCCAAGGTTTGCACAGGCCCGGCCTGCGATGGCGGTGCCAATGGCTACGCACTGCCCATGGGACAGACCGTATTCGCTGAGGGCTTCCACCGCATGACCGATGGTGTGGCCCAGATTCAGCAGATTCCGCTGGCCCCGGTCATATTCGTCAGCGTTTACAATGTTCCGCTTGTGCTCCACACACCGGGCTATGACCCTTTCCCGGTCAAAGCCCAGACCGTCCCGGACAAGCTCCATGAAAAGGGCTTCGTCAAACAAAATGGCGGTCTTGATGATCTCGGCACAGCCATCCCGGAAGGTATCCTCCGGCAGACTGTCCAGACAGTCCAGATCGCACAGCACCAGGCTTGGCTGGCAGAAGGCACCGGCCAGATTTTTTCCGGCAGGCAGATCGATGGCGGTCTTGCCGCCCACGCTGGAATCCACAGCGGCCAGCAAAGTGGTGGGAACCTGGACGAAGCGAATGCCTCTCAGATAAGTGGCGGCTGCAAAGCCGGCCAGATCTCCCACAACGCCGCCGCCCAGGGCCACGATGATGTCCTGTCGGCTCAGACGGCTGTCCGCCAGAAACTGGAGCAGCTCCAGATAGGTGGCACCTGACTTGCTCTCCTCTCCGGCAGGGAATACGAAGGAGCAGGTGTCAAGGCCGGCCATTTTCAGACTTAAATCCGCCGCCGCCCCGTACAGGGGCCAGACGTTGGAATCGCTGACGATGCAGACCTTATTCGCCTTTCCCAGACCGGCGACCTTCTCCCCCAGCAGGGGCAGAAGTCCGCGGCCGATCTCCACCTGGTAACATTTGGAAGCGGTTACTTCAACGGTTGTCATCCGTCCACCTGTTCCTTTCTCTGCTTGCCCTCCTCCAGCAGCCGGACCAGTTCGTTCAGATCCTCCTGCTCGATGGCCTGCTGATACTGGGTCAGAGCGGCAATGTAGGTTTCCAGCTCTTTTTTCACATACTCCCGGTTTTCCAGGAACAGCTCTGCCCACATCCGGGGATTCAGCCAGGCAACTCTGGTCAGATCCCGGTAGGAGCCTGCGGAGAAGCCCTTGTGCTCCATGGCGGTGGGGGATTTGATGAAAGCGTTGCTTAAAATATGGGGCATCTGGCTGGTGAAGGCGATCATCCGGTCGTGATCCTCCGCAGTGGTTACGGAGAAGGAGCCGAAGCCGCAGGGGGCCAGGGCCTGCTTCGCCCGGTCCAGAAGATCGATGTCGTCAAAACGGTGGGGCACCAGCACCATGGGCTGGCCCTGGAACAGATCCGCCCGGCTGTACTTGAAGCCGGAGAACTGGGTGCCTGCCATGGGATGTCCGCCCATAAAGGTGAAACCGAAGCGCTCTGCCAGAGGGAAGCACCGGCCGCAGACCGCCTGCTTCACGCCGCAGGCATCCATCACCAGGGCCTTGGGATTGACCAGGGGGGCCTTCTCCTCCAGCCAGGCGGCGCTGCCCTCGGGGTAAATGGCAAGCAGAATCAGATCGCACTGTCCGATTCGGTCATCGGTCAGTTCTCCGTCCACTGCGCCTGCAAGCTGGGCAAAGGCGAGCATACTCTGGTCCAGCTCCGCGGCGTAAACCGTATGGCCTGCCATGGCATAGGCCCGGGCAAGGCTGCCGCCGATGAGGCCCAGACCGAGAATTCCAACGGTCATTACTGCATCGCCTCCCGGATGATGTTGACCCGGCGGTTCAGATCCGCGAACTGATCCGGGGTCAGGGACTGGGCACCGTCGCACAGGGCCTTGGAGGGATTGTTGTGAACCTCGATCATAATGCCGTCAGCTCCGGCTGCCGCTGCCGCCGCAGCCATGGGGGGCACCAGGTAAGCCTTGCCGGTGCCGTGGCTGGGGTCCACCACCACGGGCAGATGGGTCAGCTTGTGGAGTACCGGAACGGCGCTGATATCCAGGGTGTTCCGGGTGTAGGTTTCATAGGTGCGGATGCCGCGCTCACAGAGGATCACGTTTTCGTTGCCCTCGCTCATAATATATTCCGCGCTCATCAGAAGCTCCTGCAGGGTGCCGGCGATGCCGCGCTTCAGCAGGATGGGCTTGTCAGTTTTGCCCACTTCCTTCAGCAGATCGAAATTCTGCACATTTCTCGCGCCGATCTGGATGATGTCGATGTCGTGGAACTGATCCAGATGGTGAATGTTCATCAGCTCGGTACAGATGGGCAGGCCTGTGGCCTTTCTTGCTGCCCGGAGCAGCTCCAGACCCTCGGTACCAAGGCCCTGGAAGGCGTAGGGGGAGGTTCTGGGCTTGAAGGCGCCGCCCCGGAGGATTTTGGCTCCGGCGGCCTTGACACGGGTGGCCACCTCGATGATCTGATCCTCATTCTCCACAGAGCAGGGGCCTGCAATCATGGCAAAATGACCGCCGCCCAGCTTCACCTTGGCCTCACCGATTTCAATCACGGTGTCCATGGGATGGAACATCCGGTTGGCCTGCTTGAAGGGGTCGGAAATCCGCTTCACGCTCTGGACGATTTCCAGGGAAGCCAGCAGATCCATATCCACCTTGCTGGTGTCACCGATCAGGCCCAGCACAGTTACCTCGGTGCCCTCGGAAATGTGGACATCCAGATTCATCCGCTTCAGCCAGTCTACCAGATGCTGGAGCTGGGCGGGGGTGGTTCCATGTTTCAGTACAGCGATCATAACAACATCTCCTTAAAAAATAAAGCCGCACCTCACGATTGATTCGTGCGGTGCGGTAAAAATACGGGTCTATGATTGGCTCGTCGATCATTTGCAGCAGCACAAATCGCTATTACCTTTTACCAAAAAAGTAATAGTAGCCAAAAAAGTATGCCTTTGCAAATACAGTCTGGCTCATGTGGGCTGCGCCTCCGAAATTGGATTGGATAACAGGAGTATAGCACAACAGTTTTTTAATTGCAAGAGGAAGAAATAAAAATTTTACCGTTTTTTGTAAGAGGGCAATCTACCTGGTTGTTTCCACTCCGCTGTCCCAGTCGATGCTGGCCCGGCGTTCGATCTCCTCCGGGCCCATGGGATCGACTGCCTGATAGGTGACGGTTCGCTCTTCCCGGGTGTTTTCACCGGTATGGGTGGTGAAGATGACCCGGCATTCGTATTTGTGGTCAAGGCCCAGAAGCTGCCGGAAAAAGCCTGTTTTGGCTTCAATCTCGAACCGCATATCCTCCGTGCCGTTTTCCACCGTTTTTCCGGTGTATTCCGGGCCGTATACCCCTTCCAGCGCAGCCGTCAGATCAGCGGCTGCGGAACCGCTGTAGTACGGTACGGGCATCCGGAACCAGAGAAGCAATACTGCCGCGCATACGATGACCAGCAACGCGATTCCCGGCGCTTTCATTTTTTGTTTCATTGCTTTGTACCTCCATCTTCTTCATTTGCGATCAGTATTGCGGCGATTTCCTCCAGCGAAGGGGCATCGGGATGCTCGCTGAACAGATGCAGGCTGGCTTCCAGGGCCACATTTCCCTTGCGGATCAGAATTACATCCAGGGGATCTTTGTAGTAATCCGAATCAATGTGATAGGCCCCCACCCAGTCCGCTCCCTCCACGTTCATGGGGATCGAATCGAAGCTGCCCTGGAAAAAACCACGGAGCCGGTCAAAGAACCGGGCTTCCCGGCAGTAGCCTCCGGCGATCCAGGCAAAGTCCGTTTCAAAGCGGTTTAAGTTCCAGTAGCCGCTGACGGTGGTGCCGTCGGGGAAGGTCAGCCGGAAATGCTCGCCCAAATCCAGGCAAGCCGGGGCGGCGTCGGTGTCCCACTCATAAATATAGTTGGAGGAGCTGATGTGGGTGATCTCCGCCTCCGGGAACAGGTCGGAAGCTGTGATGTAAGAAAGCTCCAATGCCTGAGCCGCTGTCAGCTCGTCGCCGTATTTTGTGTAGTCCGGCATCAGAAGGATGATGGCCCCGATCCAGATGACGAAGACGCCTGTCCGAAGAAGCTGAAGGGTGTAGGTTTTCGCCGGGGAATGGGCGGTGTGTTCGTCGGGGAAGATGCCCTGCTTCAGCTTTTTGCGGAACCGGATGATATGTACCAGACCCGGCAGCCAGGCGAGAAGGGCGCACAGCAGGAACAGCAGCTTGGGCACATGGGAATACCAGCCGGCCCACAGAAGGGTTTCAAAGAAGGGCAGTTGGTGTCCGCTGTTCATAATCAGTCCGTAGAGCAGAATCCAGAACAAATGGACCTTCAGCCGCTTTTCCACGGTTTCCAGGGCGATGGCCTGCACCCGGGGGTCGGTGTTCAGCTCCGGGGCCTGGGGATCGGTGCAGGCGAAGATCCAGAACTGGCCCCGGTAGGTTACATAATCCCAACCGAAGTCGGCGTGAAATCGGATCGTTTCCTGATCGGGCTCCTCGGGATAGGCGTTGGGGGTGGCGATGCGCTGGGGGATCTTTTCGGCAGGAACCAGGCGGTAACGGGTTTGGGAGGGTTCCTCCGTGACAAAATAGGCAAAGCCGTACTGAAAGGCGTGGCCACGGCAGAGCCGGAAGCCCTTGGCGGCCATTTCCTCCAGCCAATGCTCCGTGCCACGGATGTCATAGTCCGGGCAGGGGGGAAGGCGTTTTACTTCCATATTCTGACCTCCCTTCGGTCATTCCAGATTGGCAAGTACGATTTGGGCGATCTGCTCGGGGGTGTAGTAGTTCTCCAGTGTCCGGTCGTACTGAACCCGGATGGCGGTGCTGCCCCTGCACAGGACGATGCCGGGATTGTAGCGGTAGTACCGAATGGCGTAATCCGCGCCCTCCACCGCAAGCACCCGGGATTTCTCTCCCTGTTCAACGATCCGGTCGCCGAAGGAACCGGCGGAGGAGTAGGCCAGCTCCCGGGCAAGCATCTCGGCGAACCAGGGATACCGGGTCTGATGATACCAGATCCGCAGGTAGAACCAGTCCGTTTCTCCGTTGTCCACTTCGCTCCATTCCACATACTCATAATTGGCAGGGGAGATAAAGTTTTCCCAGTAAGTAACCTCGTTTTTGATCATGTGTCCGTCAGGAGTCACTTCCTGCCCCGGGAAGAAATCCTGCACCGTGGCAAAGGGCAGGGGAGCGTTCCACTCCGACATGGGGACGGCTCCGGCCTCGGACACCGTATCCGCGCCCAGGGTCAGGAAGGAGAATACCAGAAAGATTCCGGCGCACCACCGGCACAGCCGCCCGGTGTAAAGCCATTTGGCCTTGCTGCGGTATTCCGCCCGGTGGGACATGGGGATACCGGCCTTCAACTGACGCTTCAGCTTCATCATGCGAAACAGCGCAATGAGCTTCACAATGGGGAAGGAAAGCAGAAAGCCCAGCAGCAGCAGGCTCTTTGCAAGACCCCAGACCACCGTCAGGGTGAACAGGACGGACCCGTGGAAGAACCAGAAAACAAGGGTATACCAGAAAATTGCTGACAGCTCGGTACGCTGGAATTTGTTCAGCGCCTGAAAGGTCATGGCCTGCACCCGGGGATCGGTGTGCAGCTCCGGGGCATCGGGTTCCCCGGTGACGTAGATGAAGAACTGGCCGAACCGGCCCCGGTATTCCCAGCCCATTTCCTGGTGGAAGGCGATCACATCGTCATCGGGATCGTGGGTGGGTGAAAACAGGCCGCCCTGGGTATCCGTGGCCTCCAGCCGGAACCGGAGAGCGGCAGGCTCACCCCGGACAAAGGTGGCAACTCCCCAAAAGACACCGTCCCGGTCCAGATAAAGACCCTGGGCGGCCATATCCTCCAGCCAGCTTTCCATACCGGCAATGTCATACTTGGAGCAGGGGGGAATGCGGCAGTAATAGGTTTTCATATTGAGCAACCACCTTTCTGGTGTCAGAGTGGAGATCTGTATCTCAAATCTTCACTCTCCAATCTTAAATGCAGGGTGCCGGCATTTCCTGCCCGGGGAGCTGACGGGGGGCAGCGTCGGCAAGATACGCGTCATCCGGGGTTTCCGCGTCGGCGATGCAGCTTTTCAGCCGGGCCAGCTCCTCGTTGTAGGCATCCAGCCCCTTCCGGGTGATGGCGTAGGTGCGCTTCCGGCCGGATACGGCGGTTTCCTCGATGAAGCCCTCTTTCTCAAACTTTCCGAGAATGGTGTACAGGGTGGCAGGGCCAAGCAGCACCCGGCCACGGGTTTTGCCGTCGCAGTAAGCGGCGATGTCAATGCCGCACATGGGCCCCCGGCTCAGGGCCATCAGGGTGTAGAACATGGACTCCGTCAGAATCTCCATGGCCTTCTTCGGCATGAGAACCACTCCTTCCTATGTTATATCGTTATATGATATCGTGTGATGATATTATATAACGATATTGCCTGTTTGTCAACTCCGTCTTGCCTCTTTTGAAGGGATGCATTAAAATAAAACCAGAATCATGCCGATCACAGAAGAAAGGGGAATCACCATGCCCATCCATCTCAACGACGAAACCGCCCTTGCCCTGATCCCGGAGCGAAACCCGGACTCCCACAAGGGAGATTACGGAAAAATTCTGCTGCTCTGCGGCAGCCGGGGCTTCACCGGAGCCGCGGCTCTGGCAGCCCTGGGCGCGCTGCGCAGCGGTGCCGGACTGGTGTACCTGGGGGTGCCGGAGAGCATCTATGCCATCGAAGCGGTGAAGCTGACCGAGCCGGTGGTGATGCCCCTGCCGGACCGGGAGGGAATGCTGTCAGAGGAAGCGATAGAGCCCATCCGGACCCTGCTGCCTAAAATGGACGCAGTCCTCTTCGGCTGCGGCAGCGGCCTGGGCCAGGGGCCGGAGGCAGTGCTGAAAATGCTTCTGACGGAGGCTCAATGCCCTCTGATCCTGGATGCTGATGGCATAACCCTGGTTTCCCGGCATAAGGATATTCTGCGGGACAGACAGTACCCCACCATTCTCACGCCCCACGAAGGGGAGCTGGCCCGGCTGGCTCCTCCTGCCGGGGAACGGGTGGCTTCTTCGGAGGCCTTTGCCCGGGAGCTGGGGGCGATTCTGCTGCGGAAGGGCCACCGGACGGTGATCACCGACGGATATAAAACTTATGTCAACCAATCCGGCAATCCCGGCATGGCGGTGGGGGGCAGCGGCGATGTGCTGGCAGGAATCATCCTGTCTTTCCTGGGCCAGAAGGTGCCGCCCCTCCAGGCTGCCGCCTGCGGTGCCTGGTTCCACGGACGAGCCGGGGATCTGGCGGCTGAAAAGCTGGGGATGCGCGGCCTGCTTCCCACGGATATGGTGGTAGTTCTGCCCCGACTTCTGAAATAAGGTGGATGCAATGTGAAAAAATATCTGTGCCTGACGGCCCTGCTGCTGGTGCTGCCGGGCTGCGCGCTGGATCAGGGGGAGTTGGATCAGGCTCTTGCCTTCCGGCAGACGCTGACGGACGCGGAGCGAATCTGCTTTGACGTGGGAATCACCGCCGACTACGGCGACCGGGTGGAGCGGTTCACCCTCCGGTGTGATACAGACCAGGAGGGTGCTATGAGCTTTACCGTACTCCATCCGGCGGAAATCTCCGGAATCACCGGCTCCGTCACAGGGCAGCAGGGAAGCCTGACCTTTGAGGATACGGTTCTGGCCTTCCCACTGCTTGCTCAGGACCGGCTCAGTCCAGTGTCCGGCCCCTGGGTGCTGGTGCAGGCGCTGAAGGAAGGTTACATAACATCCTGCGCCCGGGAAGGGGAGTTCCTGCGTCTGACCGTGAACGACAGCTATGACGCGGACCCTCTGACCCTGGAAATCTGGATTCGGGAGAATACAGTTACCGCCGCGGAGATCGGCTGGCGTGGGATGCGGCAGATGACGATGGAGATCGATAATTTCTCGTTGGTGTAGAAACCTGGGAGAAACCGGCATAGGATGGTTCACGCAGTATAATTTCCGTGTGACGTGGGAAAATAACCCTGGCCGCGTTACATAGGAAATTTGGTAGCGCCGGTTAGTTTTCTCTCGGAGCGTGAAGCAATATGGACAGCAATGTTAAACGGGGCGATATTTTCTATGCGGATCTGAGCCCGGTGGTGGGCAGCGAGCAGGGGGGTACCCGGCCAGTGCTCATTGTCCAGAACGATACGGGCAACCGTCATTCTCCCACGGTCATCGCCGCAGCCATCACCAGCCAGACCGGAAAGGCCCGGCTTCCCACCCACATCAACATTGCCGGAGGCAGTGTGGGACTGAGCCGGGACTCGGTGATTCTGTTGGAGCAGATCCGTACCATCGACAAACGGCGGCTGAAGGAACACATGGGCAGGCTGGACGAACAGCAGATGTCCCAGGTGGACAACGCCATCGCCGTCAGCTTCGGCCTTCGCGGGCCCACCTGAACCAATACGGAAAACTGCCGGGATGCAGCGCATCCCGGCAGAAAACTTAAGATCTTAAATTTACATAATATCTGGAAATATCCGGATAGTCGTGCTACAATGATTCCACCTGAGAAACAGAGAGGTGTTGAATATGAAAAGAATTCTGTCAGCGGTGCTGGTGCTGGCACTGCTGATGACTCTGGCTCCCATTGGGGCTTCCGCGGCGGAGGAGTCAAAGCTGGCTGCTCTGACCTTTGATGACGGCCCGGACCCCCGGGATACGCCGGTGCTGCTGGACGGCCTTGCCCAGCGCGGGGTGAGCGTGACCTTCTTCCTTCTTGGCCAGTGGGCCCAGTGGTATCCGGCGGTTGCCCGGAGGGCCTTTGAGGAGGGCCACGAGATCGGCTGCCACTCCTGGGATCACCCGGAGCTTACCGGACTGACGGAAAACCAGGTCCGCGACCAGTTTGAAAAAAGCTACCAGGTGCTGGATTCCTTCTGCGGTGAAAACGCGGATTATCTGGTTCGTGTGCCCTACGGCAGCTATAACAGCATGGTCCGGCAAACCATCGGCAGACCTCTGATCCAGTGGAATGTGGACACCCGGGACTGGGAGTCCCTGAACGCCTACAGCGTCCGGGATGCTATCTTAAGGGACATCCGGGACGGAGCCATTATCCTGCTTCACGACATCCACAGAACCAGCGTGGAAGGCGTGCTGATGGCTATTGACATCCTGCTGGAGGAGGGCTGGGAGTTTGTCACCGTCAGTGAGCTTTACCGCCGCAGAGGGGTGGAGATGATCGACGGCGCCATTCATTACAATTGCCGTTCCACGGGCGTAGACCTGGGCCCCATCCCGGCACCCACCTTCTCTTGCCGTCAGACAGCCGAAGGCGTGGAGGTGACCATTGCTTCTGAATCCGACGCGCCGGTTTACTATACCACCGACGGCTCCTGGCCCAACGGCGACAGCCCGGTGTACACAGGCCCCTTCCTGGCGGAGGACTATTCCGCTGTCCGGGCGGTGGCGGCCTATAAGATCAACGGCAGCCGCTCTGCTACGGTCAGCCCCCGGCCCTGGGAGTTTCCCCTGGAGAACCCGGAAATCCGGATGGAGGGCAGCACCCTGGTGGTGACTGCTCCGGACCCGGAGGCGGAGCTGTACTATACCCTGGACGGCACCGACGCAGGGCCTGACAGTCCCCGGTATGACAGTCCTCTGGAGCTCACCGGCGGCTGCACCATCCACGCCTTTGCCTGGAAGGACGGACGGGCCAGCGGTCAGACGGTGCGGTATCTCTCCGCCCGGGGCATTCTGTCCGCGGACCTGGACCCTGGTGCCTGGTATTTTGAGGATATGGATTACCTTGCCTCCATTGGGCTGCTGAACGGCGTTGGCGGCGGTATGTTTGCCCCCGGCGGCAGTCTGACCCGTGGAATGCTGGTGGCCCTGCTGCTGCGCTGCTCCGGCGAAAGCCTGGGCCAGTGGACCCAGGAAAGCGGCTTTGCCGATGTGGATCCCGGCGCCTGGTATGCCGAAGCCGTGGAGTGGGCCTGGCGCAGCGGCATCGTCAGCGGTCGGTCGGATACAGTATTCGACCCCAACGGACCCATCACCCGGCAGGAGCTGTGCTGTGTAATCCACAGGTTCCTGGCCTGGATGGAAAATCCTCTGCCCGAGGGAACGGGAATGGCCGCCCAGTATTCAGACGCTGATACCATTGCCCCCTGGGCCATGGAAAGCGTGGAAGCCATGACCGCCGCCGGACTGATCCGGGGCATCGGCGATTCCATGGCCCCCAACGGCCAGGCCAACCGGGCCCAGGTGGCGACGATCCTGGTCAGAATGCTTGCCTACCGGGCGGACGATCCTGCATAATTCCATACAAACTGGGCCTGCTGCGAAATGAACCGCAGCAGGCCCTGAGTTATTCTGTTGTATCGGTTCCGGGGTCACGGGGTTCTCGCAGTCTGGTGACTTCCATCCAGTAATGGGGCTTGTTCAGATCAAGGGTCATCTCCGTGATGCCATTTTCCAGATCAAAGTCATAATTCTGGTTCACATACAAATGGGAGATCTTGATCCGGTCCCAGTTGGAAATGCGGACCGTCTGCTCCGTATACCGCAGATTGCTGCCCAGGGTGGTACACAGGTCATAGGCATCCGGCGTACCGTTGTTGTCGTGGCTCTTGTACTGAGGCCGGTTCACAACGAACTCCACCGTTTCTCCAGCCGGAACAGTAACTTCCAGGGTGTCATAGAAGACACGCTCCTGTTCATAGACGGAATAAGCCACCGCGGAAATGACCTGGAACCGGGAGGCCTGGGAGATGTCCCGGATGCCCATATCGTACAAAAGCTCGGCGGTAAGGGCCATGATCACATCCAGATCCTCCGGAGGGATCCCAAAGGATTCACCAAAGACCTCGGATTCGGCGATGCTGGTTCCGGTATCGGCTCCGTCCGGATCAGCAGCGATGATCAGACGGAGGATTTCGCCAAGGGTGGATTCATACTTTTCCAGGGTACAGCCTACGCCATCTATGGGCTCTGTTCCGCCATTGTTGCCAAAGCCGCCTTTGTAACCCTGCAGGCGGTAGCTGTCCAGATCCTTTCCCATCACGATGAGGTACGAGGGCTGCTCCATCAGGTCTGGCTCCCGATGGATCCTGCGCTGGTAGAAGTAGATCCCGGTTTCTTCATATTGGTTTGTGCTGTAGACCACACTGCCCGGGCGGATATATAGGTTATTGCTGCCGACCATATCGTCCGGGTCGACGACCAGACCGCTGCTCAGATGGTCGGTAAAGAGTGCCGTCTGCTCCGGGTCATATTCAAACTCGATCCGCAGGCAGGGAAACTCCACATAGGGGTCGGACTGATTGGTAAAATCGGAAAGCCGATATACCGTCACCGGAATGTCCAGAACCGCAGGCTCGTCCATGGCCCGGGCGTAATAGCTGCCATCGGACAGAAGGGCCGCGTACTCCAGATAAGACTGCAATTCTTCGGTATCCACATATTCGGGCCTATAGGTGCCGCTGGCAGGGCCTGGATAGCTCGTCGGTGTCACCGGTTCTCCGTTGAGGGTATAGCAGGGGAACTGATCCTTCAGGATCAGTCTGCTGATGTAGGGGTACACCAGAGTAACGGTTTGGGGCTGATCCGACCCGTTGGTCAGGGTATAGGAATCCACCACATTGGCATAGCCGTCCTGGGTTGTCCAGTGACCGTCCCGATCATACGGGGAAAAATCGTATTCCACCCGTCTGACTGCCGTAATTTCCGGGCAAGCTTCCCCAAGAGTCAGGGGAAGCAGGGGACCTGTGTATCGGAGATAGTTCAGCTGTTCCGACGGCTTTTCGTAATCCGGGCCGTAGGTCGGTTCCGGCTGTTCGCCGTGGGCACCTAAATCCAAACCCTGAAACGGAACGGACAGTACCATCAGCGCCATGGCCAGAAAGGCGCATAGGGCAAGGGGCTTAAGCCAGAATGGAAATGACCGCTTTTTCTCCGCCTCCGCGATGTATTCCTCATCGACATCGCCAATGGCATCCAATAATTCTTCCTGTGTCATGCATATCCCTCCTCTGCCAAAAATGCCCGAAGCCTGCCTCTGATCCGGTGTAGCATGGACGTTGTCTTGCTCCGGGAAAAGTCAAACCGGGCAGAAATATCATCGATGGAGTCCAGATACCAGTACCGGCGCAGAAATACCTTCCGCTCAATAACACTCAGGCCGCCGAGGAACCGGTTCAGCGCCCGGACAAGCTCCATCCGGTCAAACTCGGACTCCACGGTCCGGCTGTCCGGGATACAGTCTCCAAGCTCCTCCAGGGCCAGCGGAATTTCTCCGCCGCCCCGCTTGGCCCGGTGTTTGCTCCGCCAGCGGTCAATGGAAATCCGCCGGGTGATCTTCCCAAGGAAGGCGGACAGCACCTTGGGCCGGGTGGGGGGAATGGTGTTCCATGCGTCCAGATAGGTGTCGCTGACGCATTCATCGGTGTCTTCTTTGTTTTGCAGGATGTTATATGCGATGGAATTGCAGTAGGGGCCGTATTTGGCATCGGTTTCAGCAATGGCGATCTCCAGACGGTCCCAGTACAGGCGGATGATCTGTTCGTCTTCCACAGGCACACCTCCTTGTGTTTCTTCTTCATCTATCCAGTCGCTGTTTTCCAGGGGATGTTGCATAAATTGTGTAATTTATTTCAGTATAATTCGGATCGCATCCTTTGACAAGCTCCGGCTGGGTTCCAAAGGTTAAAAAAGAGGTGCGCTGTTTCGCTTTTTGCGTTACAGCGCACCTATTGTGCAGTTTGATTACTTGCCGGGCTTGAAGGAATCCTTCAGGCTGACGCTGCGGTTGAACACCAGATGGTCGGGGGCAGAGTCCTTGCTGTCGGGGCAGAAGTAGCCCAGACGCATGAACTGGAAGCTTTCGGGGGCCTTGGCCTCGGCCAGAGAAGCCTCCACCTTACAGCCGGTGAGAACCTCCAGGGAATTGGGGTTCAGACAGGCCAGGTAATCCTTGCCTGCGGCATCGGGATCGGCATCGCTGAACAGATTGTCGTACTGACGGACCTCGGCATCCACGGCGGTTTCGGCATCCACCCAGTGGATGGTAGCGCCCTTGACCTTCCGGCCGTCGGCAGGATCGCCGCCCCGGGACTCGGGATCGTAGGTGGCCAGAACTTCCACCACGTTGCCGTTCTCGTCGGTGACGCAGCCGGTGCACTTGATCAGGTAAGCACCCTTCAGACGGCACTCGGGGCCATTGGGGTACAGACGCTTGTACTTGGGAATGGGCTGAGCCAGGAAGTCGTCGGCTTCGATCCACAGGTTTCTGGAGAAGGTGACCTCACGGGTGCCGTCCTCGGGACGGTTGGGGTTGTTCTCCACCACCATGGACTCACTCTGGCCCTCGGGGTAGTTGGTGATGGTCAGCTTCACAGGCTTCAGCACGGCCATGACACGCTTGGCGGTTTCGTTCAGATCCTCTCTCAGGCAGAACTCCAGGAAGGCATAGGGAATGGTGTTGGGGCTCTTGGCAACGCCCACACGCTCGCAGAAATTCCGGATGGAAGCAGGGGTGTAGCCACGGCGGCGCAGGCCGCAGAGGGTGGGCATCCGGGGATCGTCCCAGCCGGACACCACGCCGGTCTCCACCAGATTTCTCAGCTTCCGCTTACTCAGCACGGTGTGGTCAATGCCAAGTCTTGCGAACTCAATCTGACGGGGGGTGTGGGGGACGGACACATTTTCCACCACCCAGTTGTACAGGGGACGGTGGTTCTCAAACTCCAGAGAGCAGAGGCTGTGGGTGATGCCCTCCAGGGCGTCCTGGATGGGATGGGCGAAGTCGTACATGGGATAGATGCACCACTTGTCGCCCTGGCGGTGATGGTGCATATGGCGGATGCGGTAGATGACGGGGTCGCGCATATTGAAGTTGCCGGAGGCCAGGTCGATCTTGGCTCTCAGGGTGTACTTGTTGTCCTCAAACTCGCCGGCACGCATTCTTTCGAACAGGTCCAGGCTCTCCTCCATGGGACGGTCACGCCAGGGGGAAACGGCAGGGGTATTCACATCGCCCCGGTTTTCCTTGAACTGCTCGGGGGTCAGCTCGCAGACGTAAGCCAGACCTTTCTTGATCAGCTCCACGGCGTACTCGTAGTCCTTCTCAAAGTAGTCAGAACCATAGAAGAACCGGTCGCCCCAGTCGAAGCCCAGCCAGTGGATATCCTCCTTGATGGCCTCCACGAACTCCACATCCTCCTTGGTGGGGTTGGTGTCGTCCATCCGCAGGTTGCAGATGCCGCCGAACTTCTCAGCGGTGCCGAAGTCGATGGTCAGAGCTTTGCAGTGACCGATGTGCAGATAGCCGTTGGGCTCCGGCGGAAAACGGGTGTGGACCGTCTGACCGGCGTAGCGGCCGCCCTCGGCAATGTCCTCTTCAATGAAGCTGTGGATGAAATTTTTGCTTTCCATGATCTCAGCCATTATCAAAACATCCTCTCTTAGTGGAATGGAATCAAATCCAGAATAGATGAATTATAACGCACATGACGGGATTTATCAACCTTTATTTTCAGTTTTTCCCGGTGCCGCAGGCGCGGTGCCGGGAAATATGAAAAAACCGAAAACATTTTCCGATTTTGAGAAAAATGTGGTTGTCAATTGGCCTGACTTACGTTAAAATAGGAAAGGATATGAGAAAGGAGTGGTTTCAATTGTCTGAAGTACAGTACAAGAGAGTGCTTCTGAAGGTCAGCGGCGAGGCCCTGGCCGGAGAAGCCCACAGAGGTTTGAATTTTGAGATCGTCAACGGCCT
The DNA here is from genome assembly GCA_017506735.1 of Oscillospiraceae bacterium. Lineage (GTDB taxonomy): Bacteria > Bacillota > Clostridia > Oscillospirales > Oscillospiraceae > Faecousia. The sequence continues at coordinate 40,620 of JAFVMW010000048.1, forward strand.
TTGCCGGGACATCAGGGCCTGCGTGGAGCTGGGTGTTCAGGTTGGTCTGGTCATCGGCGCGGGTAATTTCTGGAGAGGCGTGAAGGACGGCGCTGACAAGATGCAGCGCAGCCATGCCGACGCCATGGGTATGCTGGGCACCGTGATGAACGCCATCGCCGTGGCAGACGCTCTGGAAAAGCACGGTGTGGACGCACGGGTTCTCAGCGCTGTGGAAATGAATAAATTTGCCGAATACTTCACCCGTGACACCGCGGAGCGGTACTTAAACGATGGCAAGGTGGTTCTGTTCGCCGCTGGCACCGGCAATCCCTATTTCTCCACCGATACCGGCGCAGTGCTCCGGGGTGTGGAGATCGAGGCCGATGCCATCCTGATGGCAAAGAACATCGATGCCATCTATTCCGCGGATCCCAAAAAGGACCCCAATGCCGTCCGTTATACCCAGCTGACCTATTCTGAGGCCCTGGCAAAGAACCTGAAGGCCACCGATATCACTGCCATGGCCCTGGCCATGGACAATGACAAGACCATGGTCTGCTTCGGTCTGGACGAAGAAAACAGCATCCTGCGCGTGGTTCGCGGCGAACAGATCGGAACCACCGTGAAGAACAAATTTTAAGGAGGACAATACAATGGCTGTGGATTTTAAGGAATACGGCAGAAGAATGGACAAGGCTCTGGAGCACCTGCAGGATGAGTTCGGCGCTGTCCGTGCCGGCCGTGCCAATGCAAAGGTTCTGGACCGCATTACCGTTGAATATTATGGTTCCGAGACTCCCCTGAACGGTGTCGCAACCATTTCTTCCCCCGACGCACGTACTCTGGTGATCTCCCCCTGGGACACCAAGCTGCTCAAGGACATTCAGAAGGCCATCCAGACCAGCGACCTGGGCATCAACCCCCAGAACGACGGCCGTGTGATCCGTCTGACCTTCCCCCAGCTCACCGAGGATCGCCGTAAGGAGCTGGTCAAGCAGGTCAAGAAGTACGCTGAAGAGTCCAAGGTTGCCATGCGCAACATCCGCCGCGACGGCATGGACTATGTCAAGAAGCTGAAGAAGAACAGCGAGATCACCGAGGATGACCAGAAGAAGGCAGAGAAGGACCTGCAGGATCTGCTGGACAAGAACATCAAGAAGGTGGATGCTGCTCTGGCCGCCAAGGAAAAGGAACTGATGGCGATCTGAGATACGGATCAGTCAAGCACAAGGGGCGCACCGCGCCCCTTGTTTTTCAGAATGGAAATTTGAAAATGGGAAGGACTCCGGCCTTTTTATTTTCAAGTTTCCATCAATTTCGGAAAAAAGGGGGATTATTATGGCACTTTTTGAAAAGAAACAGCCTGCGCCGAAGCATATTGCAATCATCATGGACGGCAACGGCCGCTGGGCGAAGAAACGGGGACTGCCCCGGAATGCCGGTCACAAGGAGGGCGCGGAAACCCTGCGCCGGATTGCCGAGCACTGCAATAAGCTCGGTATCATGACGCTGACGGTCTACGCCTTCTCCACGGAAAACTGGAAACGCTCGGAAGAGGAAGTGGCAGGCATCATGCGCCTTTTGCGTGATTACCTGCTGGAGGTTCTGTCGGACGTGAAGAAAAGCCCGGTAAGGGTATGCTTTTACGGCGATCTTACCCGGCTGACCCCGGAGCTGCAGGAGCTGTGCGCCCGGGCAGAACGGGAAACGGCCCACTATGAGCATCAGCTGAATTTCTGTCTGAACTACGGCGGCAGGGATGAAATTGTCCGGGCAGCCCGGGCCTTTGCCGCGGACGTGGCGGCAGGAAGGGCAGAAAGCGGAGATCTGACCGAGGAAGTCTTTGAGAAGTATCTGGATTCTGCCGGCGTGCCGGACCCGGAGCTGATCATCCGGCCCTCCGGCGAAATGCGCACCAGCAATTTCCTGCTGTGGCAGTCTGCCTATTCGGAGTATGTATTTATGGATGTGCTGTGGCCTGACTTCCAGGGCAAGGATCTGGATGCGGCCATTGCGGAATATCACCGGCGGAACCGCCGGTTTGGAGGCGTATAAACAATTATGAAAACCCGTATTCTCGCAGCGGTGGGGCTGCTGATCCCGCTGGTCATTCTGGTCACGGCCCTGCCCAAGATTCTCAGCGCGGTGGTCTGCGGCCTGGCTGCCGCCATCGGTGCCTGGGAGCTGCTGCACCAGACCGGCTATGTCAAGCATCCCCGGCTTGTGCTGTATGCAGCCCTGTCCGGCTTTGCCATGTGTATGTGGAGCTACGCCGGTCAGCGCCAGGCCTGGCTGACCCTGCTGGTGCTGGCGGTATTCTCCGTCTATTTCGCGGAGATGATGGCTTCCCATGTGAAGCTGACCTTTGAGAAAATCGCCATCTGCCTGGTGGCAGCGCTGGTGATTCCCTATCTGCTGTCCAGTCTGATTCGGATTCATGGTCTGCGGCTGGGCCGGTATTACATCTTCGTGCCCTTCATCATGGCCTTCCTGCCGGACTCCGGCGCTTACTTTGCCGGCAAGTTCTTCGGCAGACACAAGCTGGCCCCGGTGATCAGCCCCAAGAAAACCATTGAGGGCGTTGTGGGCGGCACCGTGTCCGGTGTTCTGGGTATGCTGCTGTATGCCCTGCTCCTGGATCTGGCCTTCGGCATGGATGTGAATTATCTCTACGCCGGTATTTACGGCATCGGCGCCGCGGTGGGAAGCGTCATGGGCGACCTGAGCTTCTCCGTCATCAAGCGCCAGACCGGCATCAAGGACTATGGCAATCTGATCCCCGGCCACGGCGGCGTGCTGGACCGGCTGGATTCCATGATGGTGGTGGGTCCTCTGGCGGAGGTTCTGCTGCTGCTGCTGCCCCTGGCAGTAAAGTGAGGAAACGATTATGATGCACTATGTCAGTATTCTGGGCTCCACCGGCTCCATCGGCCGTCAGACCCTGGATGTCATTTCCCGGATGGAGGGTGTCCGTGTGGCGGCCCTCACTGCCGGTACCAGCGTTGACCGGATGGCGGAGCAGTGCCGGGAATTTATGCCCGAGCTTGCGGTTATGGCCACCGAGGAAGCGGCCCTTGCCCTGAAAGAGAAGATTTCCGACCTTGCCATCCGGGTATCCTGGGGCGAGGCAGGACTGATTGAAGCTGCCACCCTGGAGGGTGCGGACTGCGTGATCACCGCTGTGGTGGGAATGCTGGGCCTGAAGCCCACCCTGGCTGCCATCCGTGCCCACAAGCGCATCGGCCTTGCCAACAAGGAAACCCTGGTCTGCGCCGGTGAACTGGTGATGCGTGAGGCAAGGGAAGAGGGCGTGGAGATCGTCCCTGTGGACTCCGAGCATTCCGCCATCTTCCAGTGTCTGATGGGTTCTCCCCGCCGGGAGGTGAAGAAGATCATTCTGACCTGCTCCGGCGGCCCCTTCTTCGGCAAGACGAGGGAGGAGCTGAAAACCGTCACCAAGGCCGACGCCCTGCGCCATCCCAACTGGAAAATGGGCCCCAAGATCACCATTGACTGCTCTACCCTGATGAACAAGGGCCTGGAGGTCATCGAGGCCATGCGGCTGTATGACCTGCCTCTGGAGCAGGTTCAGGTGCTGATCCACCGGCAGAGCATCGTCCACTCCATGGTGGAATTTGTGGACGGCGCGGTGATGGCCCAGATGGGCACCCCCGATATGCGCCTGCCCATCCAGCTGGCCCTGACCTATCCTGAGCGCAAGGCTGGCACCGGCGAGAGCCTGGATCTCACCGCCGGGCCTCTGACCTTCTCCCACCCGGACCTGGAAAGCTTCCCCTGTCTGGCCCTTGCCATGGAAGCGGCAAAGCAGGGCGGCACCGCCTGCCCGGTGATGAACGGCGCCAATGAGGAGGCCGTTGCCATGTTCCTCCGGGACGAAATCGGCTTCTACGACATCTACGAGCTGGTGAAGGGTGCCATGGATGCCATTCCCTTCATCGAAACCCCCACCCTGGAAGAAATCCTCGCCTCCGACGAAGCCGCCCGGGCCTACGTCCGGAAGAAGGCCCACTAAGCCTCCCCTGGAGGGGAGGTGCCCCGGAAGGGGCGGAGGGGTGCAAGCCCGGGTGATGGAAGCAGTTCGTAATTGCTGCCTTTCACCCCTCAGTCACCTGCGGTGACAGCTCCCCTCGAAGGGGAGCCGTATATCAATTCTGAATCATTGAGGAACCCAAATGTATATTTTGCTTGCTATTTTAATGTTCAGCGTTCTGATCTTCGTCCATGAGCTGGGCCATTTTGTCACCGCCAAGCTCTCCGGCGTTCAGGTCAATGAGTTCTCCATGTTCATGGGCCCGGCCATCTGGAAAAAGCAGGTGGGCGAAACGCTGTACACCATCCGTACCATCCCCATCGGCGGCTACTGCGCTATGGAGGGTGAGGATATGGAATCCGACAACCCCCGGGCCTTCAACCGGGCTCCCGTCCACAAGCGGCTGCTGATCCTGCTGGCAGGCGCGGCTATGAACTTCCTGCTGGGCGTGCTGATCTTCGCTGTTCTCTACCTGCCCTCCACCCATGTGGTGGAGCCGGTGGTCAGCCAGTTCACCGACTGCTGCACCTTCAATCATGAAGACGGCCTGCTGCTGGGGGACGAGATCCTGGAGATCGACGGGGAGAAGGTCTATCTCAATAACGACATTTCCCTGCTGCTGGGTCTGAATCCCTCCGGTGTCCATGATCTGGTGATCCGCCGGGGAGAGGAGATCCTGACCTTTGAGGACTTCCACATGGCCCACACCTGCGTCAACGAGCAGGGCCAGGAGTACCTGCACTACGGCTTCGGCTTCGGCCAGGCCAAGGAAGCGAACTGGGCCGACCGGTTCGCCCTGGTGAAGGATGTGACCGTGGACAATGTGCGCAACATCCGGCTGAGCCTGCAGATGCTCTTCACCGGCAGAGCCGCCGTGTCCGATATGACCGGCGTGGTGGGCATTGTGGGCATCATGTCCGACACTGCCGCCGCCTCTCCCACGGTGCTGGAGGCATTTCTGAATATGCTCTACTTCTGCGGCTTCCTGGGTGTGAACCTGGCAGTGATGAACCTGCTGCCGATCCCAGCGCTGGACGGTGGACGGGCATTGTGCCTGCTGCTCACCGCCGGATGGGAAGCTGTGACCAAGCGGAAGCTGGACCCCAAGTATGAGGGCTGGCTCCATACCGCCGGTATGATCTTCCTGCTGGGCCTGATGGCGCTGATTACCTTCAAGGATATTTTCAACATTTTCAAAGGGTGAATAACATGACAAGACAGATCATTGTGGGCGGTGTGCCCATCGGCGGCGGAGCCCCGGTGGTCATCCAGTCCATGCTCAATACCCCTACCACCGACGTAGCCGCATCCCTGGCACAGCTGAACGCCCTGAAGGACGCCGGCTGCCAGATCGCCCGTCTGGCGGTGCCCAATCTGGAGGGTGCCCGGGGCTTTGCCGAGATCGCGAAGGAAAGCCCCCTGCCTCTGGTGGCGGACATTCATTTTGACTACAAGCTGGCCATCGCCGCCGCCGAGGGCGGAGCAGCTAAAATCCGCATCAACCCCGGCAACATCGGCGGCGAGGATCGGGTGAAGGCCGTGGTGGATGTGTGCAAGGATCGGAAGATCCCCATCCGCATCGGTGTCAACGGCGGCAGCCTTGACAAGCGGCTGCTGGAAAAGTACGGCCATCCCACCGCCGAAGCCCTGGTGGAAAGCGCCTTCGAGCATCTGGAATTGCTTGAAAAGTACGGCTTCTATGACACCTGCTTGTCCATGAAGTCCTCCACCGTGCCTACCATGGTGGCAGCCTGCCGGCTGTTCCGCTCCAAATGCGACTACCCCCTGCACATCGGCGTGACGGAAACCGGCCCTGTCCGGCAGGGTCTGATCAAGTCCGCCATGGGCATCGGCGCGCTGCTGCTGGATGGTATCGGCGATACCATCCGGGTGAGCCTGACCGACGATCCTGTGGAGGAAATCTACGCCGCCAAGGACATTCTGAAGGCCGCCGGCCTGCGGAAAGAGGGCGTGAACATCATCTCCTGCCCCACCTGCGGCAGAACCCGGATCAATCTCATCGGCCTGGTGAACCAGGTGGAAGCAGCCCTGAAGGACTGCGAAAAGCCCATCACCGTGGCGGTCATGGGCTGTGTGGTCAACGGCCCCGGCGAAGCCCGGGAGGCAGACATCGGCATCGCCGGCGGCGACGGCTGGGGCACCATCTTCGAGAAGGGTGTTCCGGTGGATAAGCTGCCCTATGACCAGCTTCTGCCCGAACTGCTGAAGCGAATCGAACGGTTTTGATATGACGAAGTGGAGAGTTGAGGTCGGTTGATCTTCACTCTCCACTCTTCACTCTCCAATCTCACCAAGGTGTATTGCTTATGAAACAGATGAGATTTTTAGATATGTTTTCCGACTACCGCCCGGCTCCCCGGGACCGGGAATACCTGGAAACCATGACCATCCGTTCCGCGGAGATCGACTATCCCCACGGCGCCATTGCGGTGGAGCTGGATTGTCCCAGGTATGTGCCTGCCCGGTTTCTCCAGGAGGTGGAGCAGGAGGCGGCCTTTGTCTACGGTCTGCGGAGGATGACCCTGCAGGTCCAGTTTCCTCCGTCGGAGCTGCCTGCGCTGGAGCCCTGCGAATGGATGAGTATGTTTGTTGCGGAAAATTCCATGTGCATCGGCGCTCTGGCCGGGGCAAAATGGGAGTGGTCTGATGACCGGATGAATATTTACCTCCAGGCCAACGGCAAAAAAATGGTGGAAGAATGCATTCCCGGTGTCCGCAGACGGCTGCAAAAGCTGTTCGGCACAGGGGATGTTTCCTTCACGGTGGTGGCAGGCAAGGACCTCCAGGGTCAGGCCCTCTTTGACGAAATGGAGCGTATGCGCCAGGAGCTGGTGGCTTCCGGCCCTGCACCGGCCATGAAAAAGCCCGGTGCCGCCGCACCTTCCGCCCCTGCGCCTGCCCAGAACGGCGATGCCTTCTGCGGTAAGCCCTTCAAGACCCCCTCCGTACCCATGAAGGATGTGACCCTGGACATGGGCATCGTCACCGTGGAGGGCCGGGTCTTTGCGGTGGAGCATAAGGAGCTGAAAAAGCGAAACGCCTGGGTCATCAATTTCGATATGACAGACAACACCAATTCCGTCCGGGTCAACCGGTTCATGGAGGCCAACGAGGCCAAGCCCGTGCTGGAAAACGTGTCCGTAGGCAAGGTGCTGAAGGTCCAGGGCAAGCTGATGATCAACCAGTTTGACAACGAAATGGTTCTGCGCCCCAACGCCATGATGCCCGGCACCATGCCCAAGCGGAAGGACACCGCCTCCGGCAAAAAGCGTGTGGAGCTGCACCTGCATACCTCCATGTCCAACATGGATGCCCTGACCCCCACCGGCGACGCGGTGAAAACCGCTGCGTCCTGGGGCCACCGGGCCATCGGTATCACCGACCACGGCGTGGTGCAGTCCTTCCCCGATGCCATGAAGGCCTCCGGCAAGGCCAAGGTGGCAGGTACCGAGGACAATATCAAGATCCTCTACGGTGTGGAAGGATATTATGTAAACGATGTGGATGACCGGATCGTGGTTCACGGAAAGAAGGATATGCCCTTCGGGGAAGAATATGTGGCCTTCGACCTGGAGACCACGGGCCTGTCCAGCCGGGATGACACCATCATCGAGATCGGCGCGGTGATTCTGAAGGACGGCGTGGAGGTGGATCGGTTCCAGACCTTCGTGGACCCCCATAAGAAGCTGGACAAGAAGATTGTGGATCTCACCGGCATCACCGATGCCATGCTGGTGGGCGCTCCCTCCATTGAGGAGGTGCTCCCCAAATTCCTGGACTTCTGCGGCGACCGGCCGCTCATTGCCCACAACGCGGATTTCGACGTGGGCTTTGTCCGGGCGGCGGCAAACCGGCTGGGCCTTGCCTTTGATTCCACCTCTGTGGATACGCTGATTCTGTCCCAGAACCTGCTGCAGCACCTGAGCAAGTTCAAGCTGAACATCGTGGCGGATGCCCTGAGCCTGCCGGAATTCAACCACCACCGGGCGGCGGACGATGCCATGACCTGCGGTCTTGTGTTTGACCGGCTGATTCCCAGGCTGAAGGAGATCGGCGTGGAGACCATCCAGGGCATCAATCCGGCCATGCCGGCCCTCCGTTCCAAGGGCAAGATCGGCGACCGCCAGGCCCGGCATATCATCATTTACGCCAAAAACCAGGTGGGCCTGCGGAATATGTACCACCTGATCTCCATGTCCAATCTGGACTATTTCAAGCGTGTTCCCCGGATTCCCAAATCCGAACTCCTGGCCCACCGGGAGGGTCTGATCATCGGCACTGCCTGTGAAGCCGGTGAGCTGTTCCAGGCTATCCTGGCCCATAAAAGTGACGACGAGCTGGAGCGCATCGCCTCCTTCTATGACTTCCTGGAAATCCAGCCCCTGGCCAACAACCGGTTCATGCTGGCCAATGACAAGTATGAGGCCAAAACCGACGAGGATCTCCGGGAGTACAACCGGAAGATCGTCCGTCTGGGCGAGCGTCTGGGCAAGCCTGTCTGTGCCACCGGCGACGTTCATTTTCTGAACCCGGAGGACGAAATCTTCCGGCACATCCTCCTGGCCACCAAGGGCTTTGACGACGCGGACAAGCCCAACCCCCTGTACTTCCGCACCACCGACGATATGCTTCAGGAATTTGCCTATCTTGGTGAGGAAAAGGCCTATGAGGTGGTTGTGGAAAACACCAACTTCATCGCCGACCAGTGCGAACGCCTTCGCCCGGTGCCCAAGAACCTGTTTGCCCCCAAGATCGAGAATTCCGTGGAGGATCTGAAGGACCTGGTCTACGGCAAGCTCCACCGGCTTTACGGCGACAATCCCCCGGAGCTGTTCGTCCAGCGTGTGGAAACGGAGCTGCATGATATCATTTCGTGCCATTACGATGTGATTTATATGTCCGCCCAGCGGCTGGTGCAGAACTCCCTGGAGCATGGCTATCTGGTTGGCTCCCGTGGCTCCGTTGGCTCCTCCATTGTGGCCTTCATGTCCGGCATCACGGAGGTTAACTCCTTCCCACCCCACTATCGCTGTCCGAATCCCGAATGCAAGCACACCATTCTGGACGTGCCGAAGGAATTCAACTGCGGCGCGGATCTGCCGGACGCAAAGTGTCCCATTTGCGGCACCCAGCTGGAGAAGGACGGCTTCAACATCCCCTTTGAAACCTTCCTGGGCTTCGGCGGCGACAAGGTGCCGGATATCGACCTGAACTTCTCCGGCGAATACCAGGCCCGGGCCCATCAGTACTGTATCTCCATGTTCGGCTCCAGCCACGTGTTCCGTGCCGGAACTGTGGGCACCGTGGCGGAAAAAACCGCCTACGGCTATGTGAAAAAGTATCTGGCAGAACGGAGCAAAACCGCCTCCAAGGCAGAGGAAAACCGCCTGGCGGCAGGCTGCGTAGGCGTCCGCCGTACAACAGGCCAGCATCCCGGCGGTCTGGTGGTCATTCCCCAGGAAAATGAGATCTGGGATTTCTGCCCGGTGCAGCATCCTGCCGACGACCCCAAATCCGACCAGATTACCACCCATTTCGAATACCACTCCATGGAGGAAAACCTGCTGAAGCTGGATATGCTGGGCCACGATGACCCCACCATGATCCGCATGATGGAGGATATGACCGGCGTGGACGCCAAGACCATCCCCCTGGACGACAAGGGCACCATGTCCATCTTCACCTCCTCCAAGATTCTGGGCTACGAGAACGACAAGCTCCTTGGCCCCACGGGAGCCGTGGGCGTGCCGGAATTCAACACACGGTTCACCCGTGGCGTTCTGCTGGACACCATGCCCGAGAAGTTCGACTTCCTGGTGCGAATCTGCGGCTATACCCACGGCACCGACGTGTGGCTGGGCAACGCCAAGGATCTGATCAACTCCAAGACAGCCACCGTGGATCAGACCATCGGCGCCCGTGACGATATCATGCTCTACCTGATCTCCTGCGGAATGCCTGACAAGCGTGCCTTCAAGATCATGGAATCCGTCCGAAAGGGCAGGGGACTGCCCCCAGGTGCCGAGGAGGAGATGATCGCCGCCGGCGTTCCCGACTGGTACATCGGCTCCTGCAAGAAGATCAAATATCTTTTCCCCAAGGCCCACGCCGTGGCCTACTGCATGATGGCCTTCCGCATCGCCTGGTTCAAGGTGTATCATCCGCTGGCCTTCTACGCGGCCTACTTCTACCGCCGGAGCCAGAAGGGCGGCTTCGATGCCGGTTTGATGACCGGCGGCATGGAGGCGGTGCTGGCAAACATCAACGCCATCGACAGCAATGACGATGCCACCGCCAAGGACGAGGATCTGCTGACCACCCTGGAGGTTGTCTATGAATTCTACCTCCGTGGCTTCGAGTTCGCCCCCATCTCCCTGTACGACAGCCACGCCACCAAATTCCTGATCAAGGATGGGAAAATTCTGCCCCCCTTCGTGTCCATCTCCGGTCTGGGCGAAAACGCCGCCATCGACCTGATGAACGGCCGGGAGGGCAAGACCTTCATCTCCATTGAGGAAGTCTCCGCTGCCTGCCCCAAAGTGTCGAAAACCCACATCCAGATGCTCAAGGACGCAGGCGCCTTCGGGGATCTGCCGGATACCAGCCAGGTCAGTTTGTTCTGAATCAAAAACACGTCATTGCGAGGGCCGAAGGCCCGTGGCAATCCCCTCCGGGGCTCCGAAATCTGTGGAAGAATGCCACGGCAGTGTGCGCACTGCCTCGCAATGACAGAGAATCTCCGCTTTTTTTCAATGTTACATCCGGTTGCGGAAATGTTTTACCGGGTTGGTAGACAAAATTGCGGGATTTTTGTATGATAGGGCCATCAAGGAGGTGCTTGACCATGACAATGGGAGAGAAGATTTTGAACCTGCGCAAGGCCCGGGGCTGGAGCCAGGAAGAGCTGGCGGAGCGCATCGGCGTGACCCGGCAGGCGGTGAGCCGCTGGGAATCGGATTCAGCCAAGACGGATGCGGATAAGATCATTGCAGTCTGCGACCTGTTCGGGGTGTCTGCGGATTACCTGCTTCGGGATACCTGCACAGCGGATGTGGATCACTGCGGAACCCACCCCCAACCTTCCAATGGGCTTGCAAAAAAGGCACAGGCCATCACGATCCAGCAATGGGCTGCCTGCGGCGCAGCCCTGATCGGTGGTCTGGTGATGCTGGCGCTGAAGCTGGTCTACATCATGCAGGATTCCAATTATGTGTATGTTGATTCCTTCGGAATGGGACACAGCGGTTATCGGGCCTTTTTGAAACTGGAGGGCCTGCGGCTTGTCTGGTGGCTGTCCCTGGCTGCACTGCTGGTTGGAGTGTTTTATCTGTTCCTTCAACCGATGCTTCTGAAGCGCAAAGGAAATCCGGACGAGGAAACGGATTCGGAATAAAACAATTCTTGCAAGCACAGCCGGTTTATGCTATACTCGTTTTATCCAAAATTAACAAAAAAGGGTGAACGATATGCAGAAACTGGACAAGCAGATGCACATTCAGTGCGTGGAGGGCGATGTTGGCCGTTATGTGATCCTGCCCGGCGATCCCGGACGGTGCGAGGCCATTGCCGCCCATTTCGATAACCCCGTTCATGTGGGCATGAACCGGGAGTACAACATCTACACCGGCACCCTGTTGGGCGAGAAGGTTTCCGTCTGCTCCACCGGCATCGGCGGCCCCTCCGCTTCCATCGCCATGGAGGAGCTGGTGAACATCGGCGCGGATACCTTCATCCGTGTGGGCACCTGCGGCGGCATCGATCTGAATGTCCGCTCCGGCGACGTGGTGGTTGCCACCGGCGCGGTGCGCTACGAGCATACCTCCCTGGAATACGCTCCCATCGAATATCCCGCGGTTCCCGATCTGGACATTACCATCGCCCTCCGGGAAGCCAGCCGTGAGCTGGGCTACAACACCCATACCGGCGTGGTTCAGTGTAAGGATGCCTTTTACGGCCAGCATATGCCCCAGAAGAGCCCCGTGTACTATGACCTGCTCCAGAAATGGGAAAGCTGGAAGCGTCTGGGCGTGAAGGCCAGCGAGATGGAATCTGCCGCCCTGTTCGTGGTGGCCGATGCCCTGCATGTCCGCTGCGGCAGCTGCTTCCACGTGATCTGGAACCAGGAACGGGAGGCCGCAGGTCTTGACCAGGACATGACCCACGACACCTCCGGTGCCATCAAGGTGGGCATCGAGGCTCTGAAGAAGATCATCGCCCAGGACAAGGCCAGAAAGTAAATACAATCCGGGGACGCGGTATGCGCCCCCGGAAAATTTTAGAAAAAATTAAGGTTTATCCCGGCTAAAAATGTGGTATGATAGAGAAAAAGAAGGGGGTGAGGCCGTGACGGAGCGGCATAAGAAATGGGTATACCTGCTGGCGGTGGCGGTGTTTGCGTTGCTGTGCGGAGGCCTTGTGTGGTTTGTGGGCAGGCCCATGATTGCCCTTGCCGGTGAGCCGGAGCAATTCCGGGCCTGGGTAGAGCAGAGCGGCCTGTGGGGAAAGCTTGCTTATGTTGGAATTATGGCCTTGCAGGTCCTTGTGGTGCTGATTCCCGGCGAACCCCTGGAGCTGGCCGGCGGCTATGCCTTCGGCGCGCTGTGGGGCACGGTGCTGGCCCTGTCGGGCTTTGTCATCGGCAGCGCGGCGGTGTTCACCCTGGTGCGCCGGTTCGGCGTGAAGCTGGTGGAGGTGTTCTTCGACCAGGAGAAGATCCGCCAGATGGAAATTCTGAAAAATCCCAAGAAAACCAAGGTCATCGCCTTTATCCTGATGACCATCCCCGGCACCCCCAAAGCCCTTATCAGCTACTTCGCCGGGCTGACCAAACTGACGCTTGGCCAGTGGCTGACCATCGTTGCCGTGGGCCGGATTCCGTCGCTGATCGGTTCCACCATCCCCGGCGGCGCGGCAGGCAGCGAGAATTATCTGCTTGCCGGAGTGATCATGGCCCTTTCCCTGGTGATCAGCGCCGGAGGCGTTGCCTACTACCGGAAGATCTGCAGGGAGCAGCAGGAGGATGGGGAAGAAGCATCGGAGCTTCCCAAGGCGTCCTGAGAATCGTGAATAACAGCAGAAGCGGAATTTTGCGGCTTCTGCTGTTTTTTTGCTTTTTGGGGAGCGATTACTCCGGAATATTCCGGCCTTCGGGTAGAGTGGTCAGCGAAATAACTGAAATGAGGGTGAAGCCCTTCCTGACAGGCCGGCCAGGGATGTTGACAAAGCAAAATCGTATGCTATAATGAACTTAAGGCTTGTAAATCCTGGCAACAACGGACTTTTTTTGGCAAGAAAAATTTTCCGTATTCTGCGCACGCCCGACACCGGAAAGCTGCGCTGCGTTCTTGCCTTGTTTTTTTGCCAAGAAATGGAAACGTTCTCAATAGCGGAATCCGGACAGGAGGTGAGGCATTGACCGGGAAATATCTGCACAAAAACGAGCAAAATGCAAAGCTGCCGCGTGTGTCGTCAATTGCGGTCCATACGCTGCTGCGGTGTATCATCGGCCTTCTGGTGGCCTCGATCATCCTGCTGAACCTGTTCACCCACGTTCTGCTGATCGTCCACTATACCGGCAACAGCATGGAGCCAAATCTCTCCAACGGCCAGACCCTGATTCTGGCAAAGACCACCGATGTGGCTGAGGGAGATGTCATAGCGTTTTATTTCAACAATCAGGTGTTGGTGCGGCGTGTGGTCTGCACCGGCGGCAACCGTATTACCGTCCGCAGGGACGGCGCTGTGCTGATCAATGACGAGCCTGTGGAGGAGCCCTATGTGGCCCAGCCCTCTCTTGGGCAGTGCAGCATCAGTTTTCCCTATTATGTTCAGAACGGCTATGTGTTTGTCATGGGAGACAACCGGGAGATCTCTATGGACAGCCGTCTGGAGGAAATCGGCGCGATCCCGGAGCGCCGGATCATCGGAAAGGTTCTGTTTTCGTTTTAGCTGACAAAAGGAGTGTAGAATGGCAAGATCAGAAGCCCGTGGGCTGTTCTACAAGTTCATATGGATTCTGGTGCTGACCGTTGCGCTGGTTCTGTCCGTGCTGGGCAGCCGGGAGCTGTCCACGGTGGGACTGGAACAGAAGAGCCGCTGTGGGCAGGTGGAGCATGTCCATTCGGCGGAATGCTACATGGACTCGCTGCTGCTGTGCGACCGGAAGGCCCACACCCATGATGAAAACTGTTACCTGCTGCTTTTGCGGGATAACAACATCAACGTCCTTTTGGAGATGCTGGAGAATTCCGGAGGCCAGAGTCTGGAGGACATTCTTTCGGCGGCGCTCTGGGTGACCGTGGGAGACAGCGGCCGGCTTACCTCTGAGCGCATCGCAATGGTGAATGAGGTTCTGGCCCAGAGCAATTCCTTCCCGACCCTGCTGCTGAACCGTGATCTGACAGGCACCATCCAGCTGGAGGACCTGGACACTGGAAGCGGAGATGGGTATGCCATGCTGGACTTGCCGGACAATCCCAACACCAGAAACAGAGCGATAAACTTCTATATTTATGTGGCCGATGCGGATAACCCCAGATACCTGCTGGTCAGCGTGGGAACACTGGAAAATGGCAATCCTGACTACTATAGTGCCACGAATACGGCTGCTGCCTATCAATCTGCGGATATAGTATCGGCAGTGACCAACCGCAATCTGCTTTCTACTTATTTTCTCCGATATACTACCAAAGCTAATTCAACAGCCTTTGATTCTACTGCTACACAAAGTTACTACGGAATTGGTTTTGGCAATACGAATTCACCACGCTATGCGGTTCTGACAACCAGAACAGGATGGAATAATAGTTATTCCTATCCTGCGGTAAACTTCTACACCGTCACGTTGGACTATTCCCTCTCTGGCGATAGCAAAACCAATGAGGTGCAGTATGTCCAGTCCGGCATTGCTTCTGAATTAGATCCGAGCAGCGGCTATCTCTGGTACAGCAGTGCCACAGATACCACCCCGGGGGATACCCTCCCCTCGGCGATCACCCAAAAAACAACGCTTTACGCCCGTCTGCCCCGAACGGTTACTTTCAACAGCATGGGCGGCTCGACCGTCGCAAGCCAGACCGTGGGCAACGGCCTGAAGGCAACTAAGCCCGTCGATCCCACCAACGGAGATCAGGAGTTCCTTGGCTGGTATACAGACGAAGACGGCACAAACGCTTTTGACTTTGCCAATACTGCTATTACCGGCAATATCACTCTCTACGCGAAGTGGAAACCCAAAAATGTGACAGCCAATTTCTACAGCAACGGAACCCTCCTGGCCACCCAGACGCTGCCTGTCACCAGCGGAACCGTGACCCAGCCCTCCGATCCTCCCGCCAGAACCGGCTACACCTTCTGCGGCTGGTGTACGGACGACGGCTGCTCCGACCCGAACTGCGACGATAAGGTCAGCTTCCCCACAACCATTACGCAGAATACAAACTATTACGCCATCTGGGCGCTGAACCAGTACGAAGTCAGCGTGAATCTGGTGGACGCCTCCGGTCAGACCACCAATACATGGACCCAGACCGTGAATCACGGCGGCACGATAACGCTGGACGAAGGCTATACCTGGACCGATCAGAACGGAACGGCTTACCCCGGCGGCAGCACCGTTACCATCACCGGTGACATGACCTTCACCGGCCGGGTTATCACCCATCAGGTCACCATCACCGACGAAAATGGCAATGTGACCACCCAAACCGTGGAGCATGGCGACACCGTGACCCTTCCTGCCCTGCCGGAGGGCTATGTCTGGATCGGCAGCGACGGCACCGATTCCTGGACCTATACCCCCGGTGATGTGACCATCACCAGCGATATGACCTTTACCGCAGTCACCCGGAACATCAACGTCAATTATAATGTGAATTTCCCCTCCAACGCGGTAAACAAGGTGGATTCTGTCCCTACCCTGTTCGGCACCACCTCGGCCACGGCCACGGATCTGATTCCCGGCGGCAGCCCGGTCACAACCCGAACCCTAACCTCCCGGAAGGCCCGGGAAGAGATTAACTCCAGCAATAAGGAGAGCTTAACACATTTCTTTGAAGGCTGGCTTGTGGCCGGAACGGATATTCTGATTGAACCGGGTACGCGACTGACCTGGGCGGAGCTGGAGCAGTACGCCGACAGCGACGGAAATGTCAATCTGGTCGGTCAATGGGTGGGTGGAACCTGGAATACCAGTGCTACCTTCTACGTCCGGTACGACTCTGTGGCGGTGGATACCGATGGCAACACCGGCGGACACGACTCCAACCTATATACTCCCGAACTGTTCAATACGTTTGTGGGTGGTGTGGATCCGGGCTTGAGCGAAGGGCAGCTGCAGGCACGCTATGGTCTGGCAGACGTATCTTCGGATAACTCCTATACAGTGGATCAGGAGATTCGGGCACTCTATGGCAAGAAATCAAGCGGCGTATGGCTCTACGACTTCCCGGATGATGACGCTGTGTTTTACTATCTGAAGAACAATCTTCCCGCAGGCAAGACCCTGAGCGTGGACGGCGATCCCGTGAATATGGATGAGCTGGACAAGCAGCATTACGCCATCCGATGGTACGTTTTCAAATGCCAGAATGATGCCTGGCACATTGACGGCAAGCTGGTCAGACGGGAAGGCAGCATCACTGTGGACAAGCACTTTGCCGGCGATACGGCTGCCATTGACCTTGCAGAAAACGGCTTCTACATTCTGGCGGAAAACGGCACCAGAGACGATGCCGGCGTCTTTACCCCCTACGCTTCCTCGGACAGCCGCTTCAAGCAGCACATTCTCCTGCTGGACGAGACCCGGAAGGCAGAATTGCAGAGAATGTACCCCAACGCGGAATTCCAGATCTATGACGCAGCCGCAAGCAACGCATCGGCCCATTCCTATCAGTGGGAGATCAAGGGTGTGGTGCTGGACGAATACTGGCGCATCACTGAGTTCCCCGCGGAGGATTCCGGGCTGAAGGCCTACAGTTATTACGCCGAATACTCCGTCTTTGATACCGACGGCTCCTACAGTGCCATTGCCGAATACGGTACGCGGGCATCGGTGGTCGGTAAAACCTTTGCGCTGGACGAAGATCCGGATCAGGGTATGATGGTGGATTTCCAGAATTATTATTACAATTCCGACTCCATCCTGCTGAAGAAGGAGGACGGCATGACCGGTCTGGGCCTTCCCGGTGCCCAGTTCCAGATCCTGCAAAAGGGTCAGGCACTGAAGTTTGACTATGACCCGGACACCGGCATCTATTCCCAGAATGCCGACGCGCAGCCCCTGCCGAAGGACGATCCCAATTACCGGGACCTGACGGTGATCACCACCAACGACTCCGGCTTTGCGATCCTGACCAATTTCAGCTATCTCTACGACAGTGAGAACGGCGCCATCACCATCCGGGAGATCTCCGCTCCCACCGGCTATGATCCTGCCTATACTGTGACGCTGTCCAAGCAGGGCGATACCGTTGCCGTGACTGATGTGGCAGGCATCGTAGATCCTGCACTGTACCCCAAATATGCCGAGGTCCATGTGGATTATCTCAATCAGGACGATACCGACCCCACCAACGATGTGACCGTGGAGGCTGCGGTGATCAAGGACTACACCAGCGAGACCATTTCGGTTACCGCAACCAAGGTCTGGAACACGGAGGTGCCAGCGGAAAGTGTGGACGTGGTGCTTCAGGCCAACGGCGGCAATGCGGCTGCCTTGATGCCCGGTCTTGAAAATGCCCAGATGGTTCTGAACGAGGCCAATGGCTGGACCTGCACATGGACGGATCTGCCCCGCTATGTGAATGGTCAGCTGGTGACCTGGGGCATCAAGGAGGTCAAGGTGGGCACAGATCCCACATTGTCTGACGGCACCACCTTTGCAAACTGGGTCCCCACCTACTCCCCCGGCGTGGGTACGGATGACGATGGCGACGGTGACGTGGACATCTGGTCCTATGCCGTTACCAATACCATCAGACGCCCCATGCTGATTCTGACCAAGGTGGATGCAGGAAACCGGGTTCTGTCCGGTGCGACCTTCACACTGGAGCAGGTGGAGCTGAAAAACGGCGCATGGCAGGTTGTTGCCAGCGTCCCCGTGGAAACGAGGACCACAGATGAAACCGGTGTGATCCTGTTTGACAATCTGTCTGTGAACGCCTACTACCGTGTCACGGAGACATCCCCACCGGAGGGCTATTTCTCCCCGTTTGAATCCATCGTGCTGTCCGTCAACGGCATCGGCGAGATCAAACAGGTCCTGACCGACGGAACCCTGACGGAAGTCAGCGGCGGCATGGAGGTTACTTCTCCCTACAATGCCAAGGTGGTCAACCTGTCCACCGAGCCCCTGCCGGAGACCGGCAGTGTGGGCAAGCCCATGTATACACAGCTCGGCCTGCTGCTGATGGCAGTGGCTGCCGTACTGTATATATATCAAAAATGGTACAGAAGGGAGGATGTCTATTCTTCCTGATGTACAAACCCAATCACCCCCGCAAAAAAAACCAACAAGAAAGGAAATGAAAGCATGAAAACAATGAAGAAACTCATGGCACTGGCACTGGTTTTCACACTGGTGCTGGCAATGGCTGCCACCGTCAGCGCCGGTACGATTACCGTCAAAGGCTCCATTGAAGGTGTGAACTACGCAGCATACCGTGTCTTGGACGTGGTTTATCCCGTTGAAGGAGATGCCGATACTTATTACCTTACTCCTGCCGAAGAATGGAAGAGCTTCTGGTACGGAGCAGATGGCGCATTTGCCCACAGCGATTATTTCACCGTGACAACAATCAAGGTGGGAAGCGATGATGTGGACGTCCTCACTCCTACTGAAAAGTTTAAGGATGATTCTGAGCGTGCAGGCTTTGCAGTAAAAGCAAAAAAATATGCTGACGATAATTCTTCTGCTTTGACCCCGGCTGCTACAGCAAAAGGTAATGATGAGGATGTTGTGATGACTCCTGATAGCCTTCCCGCAGGTTATTACCTGCTGACTGGCACGGGAACAAATCCTGGCATGGCTTTTATGGCAGAAGGTGCTGATATTGAACTGAGAGAGAAAAATGCGCTTCCCGTTCTGGTGAAGGAAGCTGAATATACATCTCTGAAAATCGGCGATGTGATCAGCTACACCATTACCGTTGACGCGGAAGAAAACATCAAAAATGAAAAAAACTATGTCATTCACGATAAGATGGGTGAAGGCCTGAGTCTGATCAACACGGTGGAAGATGGCAAGAACACCGGAATTACCGTGACCCTGAATGGTGAAGCTTTGACTGAGGGCGAAGAAGGTCACTATACTGTAGCAGTTCCTGCTGAAGATGGAGATACCTTTGACATTGTCTTTACCCAGAATCTGACTACGAAGGCTTACGACAAAATCAAGATTACTTATCAGGCAAAGATCGTTGGCATGACTGGCCTGACGAACGATGCGGAACTGAACGAAAACAAGAGCACCGATGACGAGGATGTCTACACTTACGAGTTCACTTTGAGCAAGGTTGACCAGAATAATAGTCAGATCGACACTGACAACGTAATCTTTGAACTGTATGCTGATGAAAAGGGCGAGACTCCTGTAAATGTTGTTATCCCGGAAGATGAGAGCTATTATCGGCCTGCTGGTGAAGGCGAAACAGGAACGAATCTGGTTGACTTCACTGGTTCTGTCACCCTGAAGGGCTTTGCTGCCGGCACTTACTATCTGAAGGAAAAGGAAGCACCCGATGGATATGTGAAGACCGATGCAGTGTTCACAATCGACCTTATCGACATAAAGGATACTGAAGGCAATGAGATTCCCGACGGTAAGCTCGATGTCGAAGGCAATGCTCTGACTATCAAAATCACCAACGTCAAGGCAGAAACCCTGCCCGAGACCGGCGGCATCGGTACCACCATGTTCTATATGGTCGGCAGTGTTCTGGCTACCGGCGCTCTGACCCTGCTGGTCACCAAGAAGCGCGTGGAGGACGAGGCGTAATTTCGCTGTCTGAAGACACAATCCCATGAATTTCTTCCCCATCCCGGCTCCGGCCGGGGTGGGGAATCCCAAAATCAGCCGCAGCAGAAAGGAGAGGTCTGTGTCGTGAAAGGAAAAGTCAGCAATATCCTGCTTGTTCTGATTTTTGTCGCAGGCTTGTCCTTGCTGCTGTATCCCACCATCAGCAATTATTACAACGCATATCTGCAGTCCCAAATCATCGCGGACTACTCCCAACAGGTGGATGAAATGGATGCAGAGGCCAACGCCCTGGCCCTGAGCTATGCCCAGCGGTACAATGCCCTGCTGAACCAGCGGGAGGACCCCTACCATCTGACTCCGGAGCTGGAGGAGCTGTACTGGAATCTGCTGCGGACCACGGACGATGAAATTATGGCCTATGTCCACATCCCGTCCATCGAGGTGACCCTGCCCATTGCGCACGGAACCGAGGACCCCACACTGAAAAAGAATGTAGGCCATATGAAGTGGAGTTCCCTGCCTGTGGGCGGCGAGAGTACCCACAGTGTTATTTCTGCCCACCGGGGTCTGCCCTCGGCTGAGCTGTTTACAAACATTGACCATCTGGAGCGGGGCGATATGTTCTATATCCATGTGCTGGGCCAGACGCTGGAGTACATGGTGGATCATATCGCTGTGGTGGAACCCTATGACTATACCCTGCTCACCGTCACGGAGGGGAAGGACTATGTGACACTGATGACCTGCACCCCCTACGGCATCAATTCCCATCGCCTGCTGGTCCGGGGCGTGCGCATCGGAACCGCCGAACAGGAATCTCAGAGCCTGATCGTGAAAAATGAGGTCACCCAGATCGACCTGCGGCTGATCATGACGGTGAGCCTTGGCACGTTGGCCGCGCTGAGCTTCCTGCTGCAGGCTATGCTGACCAGAACGAGAAAAAGAAAGGAGCGGAAGCCTGATGAAACGTAATATCCCATGGATCGTCATGTTGGGCCTTCTGCTGACTGTGACAGTCTGCGCTGCGGAAACAGGCAGCCTCCGGATTGAGGGCCTGGACTATGGCGCGGTGCTGCAATATGTGGCCACGCCGGACGGTGTCCTGACAGAGCCCTTTTCCGAGGCACCGGTGAAGGAGCTTTCCAATCAGCTTTTCGCTGTGGAAAATGCCCGGATTCTGTACGAATTCGCTCTGGAGCGAGGGATTCCCGGCCAGACCGGGGAACGGGACGAAGCAGGGGATATCCTGTATGAAGCCCTGCCGGAGGGCTTGTATCTGGTGTACAGCACGGAGGCGGAGGCAGAATTCAACCCCTTTTTCGTCCGGATGCCCACCGTCATCAACGGGGAAGCGGACTATGACATCGAGGCGGCTCCGAAGCTGGATGAAGACCAGCCTACGGAACCCTCAGACCCCACCGGGCCCTCTGCACCCTCGGAGCCAACAATGCCCTCTGATCCTTCCGAGCCCACCACCCCGACTCAGCCGGACGATCCGGACATTCCGGAAACCGGTGTGGTACAGTGGCCGAAATATCTGCTGCTCGGTCTGGGCGCTCTTGCGGTTCTGACCGGCTGCGTGGACTGCTTCAGGGGGCGCAGATCGTCATGACAAACAGACAGAAACGGGGCATTGCCCTGATCGTGGCGGGCGTGATTATGATCCTGTGCGCTGTGGGAATGCACCGGATGGAGCAGAAGCAGGACGAGCTGACCGGCGAAAATTCCCGGGTCCTCCTAAACCAGCTCCACCGTGAAAAGATCAGCATCCAGCTGCCCGATGAACCGGATCAGCCAGAATCCCAGACTGAGCCCACGGAGATGCCAGTGGAGGAGATCCTCGGCTATGATCTGATCGGCACCATCCGTGTGCCGGAGGTGGGCCTTGAGCTGCCGGTGCAGTACGGATGGAGCAAGGAGCTGCTGAATGTGGCCCCCTGCCGCTATTCCGGTTCCCTTTCGGACAGCGATCTGATCCTTATGGGCCACAATTACAGAAGCCAGTTTTACTCTCTCCTTCAGGCGGAGCAGGGAATGGTGGTGGAATTTGTGGAACTGAACGGCGAGATTCACCGCTACACTGTATCCGAGACCCTGACCCTCCGGGGCAGCGAAGGGGAGCTGCTGCCGTCAGATTATCCACTGACCCTGTTCACCTGCACCCCCGGCGGCCAGAGCCGGTTCGTGGTCCGCTGCGGCAGCGAATGACAAATGCCTGTCCCAAATCCGGGACAGGCATTTTGTGTCTATTTTGTTCCGATTTTCCAGATTCCGTAGCCAATGGCCGCGCCCAGCACATTCAGCAGAACATCGTCCGTTTCGCAGAAGCCCCGGAGGGTAAAAAGCTGCGTAAACTCCACTGCTGTCATCACCAGTACCACGGTGCCCATACACCGCCAGAACCGCCGCTGCTTGTCCCACAGGGCAGGCAGGAAGAAGCCCAGAGGGATAAACATTCCGATGTTGCCTCCCAGGTTGTAGACCACCACCCACAGCACATCCCACCGGGGATTCTCCCGGAGGGTGGAAAGCATACTGCCGATGGAAGAGAAGGGGATCAGGTTGATCCGGGTGGATATCTGCGCCCAGTAATCCACGATCTCCACATTCCGGGAACGGATAAACAAAAGCCACAGCATCAGTAATACATATAATAAAAAGCTAAGCTGAATTCGTTTACGTTTCATTTGTCATTCAATCAAGAAAACAGAAGTATCATGAGGATACCGCCGAGAAGCAGTAAAGCGGATAGAAAGCCATGCAGGGAGTTATGGTATTGCTCAATGCCTGCACAACGGGGGAACCCCTTCAGATAAACGATGGTTGCTTTTTTCATAATTCCCCGTTTCGTATTCTGGACAGAACGTCTGATTCGGTATTCCTTTCCATTTACAGTGTAGGAATAGGTGTAGTCTGTAATCACAGGAATGGTGCAGTGTCTGCCGGCTACATTTCGCTTCGTTTTTTTCTGGATCAGCGTGCCAATGGTGTGCATTTGATTTTTCGGATTGCGACCGTAGATCGTCAGAAACAGGAACCAGACTCCAAGCGAAGAATAAAACCAGCCCAACACTTGTTCAAACTTCATATTCATCCCTCCAGATAGAGCGATTGTATCACGGATCATGGTCAGCTGCAACCGAAAAAAGGTGCCTGCCCCAAACGGGACAGGCACCGGATTTGTTCAGCAGCAAAAGCCGTTTAAGCCTTCTCCAGAGCCAGGGTACGGGTGGTCAGGTCGCAGACCTCGGTGGGGCCGTAGTACTGGATGGCACCGGGGTACAGGTAAGCAGTCTCAACAGCCCACTCGGCGCGGTTCTCGGCGAAGAACTTGAAGGGAGCGCCCTCCAGCTCCACCAGAGCCTTGCGGATAACGGGCTTGTCAGCACCGTGGCGGCGCTCGATGTTCATCATCTTGGTGATGGGCATACCGCCGGCAACCCACTCCTCAGCGGGCTTGGACAGGTTGGAAACCTTGGACAGATAGCCGGTGTAGCCGTACTGGATCAGCATGGCGGCGTTGTAGCCCAGGGAGTAGCAGTAGTCAGCGTCGAAGTTGGAGGGGAAAGCGCAGCGGCCCTCGTAGCCCAGGAAGTGATGCAGGGCGGAGAACTTGCCGTTGTAGGTACCGGCAGCCTTACGGGCAGCCAGGTTGTCCTTCACCAGAGCGGAGAACAGCTTCTCGGACTCGATCAGGGAGACCTGAACGTTGCCGTGGGGATCGCGCTCCAGGAACAGCTGCTGCTGAATGTTCTCGGGCAGAATATCAAACACGCCGAAGGAAGCCTCAGTCAGGCCGTTCTTGATGAAGGTGTACTTGTCGTTCCAGGTGGGCAGGGCGTTGAAGGCATCAGCCTTGGTGCCGGCCAGCAGCTCGTTGATCTCAGCGATCAGCACGGAGAACTCGGGAACGAACTCAACAATGCCCTCGGGGATGATGGCAACGCCGAAGTTCCAGCCGCGGGCGGCACGGGCAGCCACGGAGTCAGCGATCTGGTCAGCGACCTGAGCCAGGGACATCTTCTTGGCAGCCACTTCCTCGCCGATCAGGCAGATGTTGGGCTGAGTTTCCAGAGCGCACTCCAGAGCGACATGGGAGGCGGAACGGCCCATGACCTTGATGAAGTGCCAGTACTTCTTGGCGGAGTTGGCATCACGCTGGATGTTGCCGATGATCTCGGAGTAGGTCTTGGTGGCGGTGTCGAAGCCGAAGGAGCACTCAATGTCCTCGTTCTTCAGGTCGCCGTCGATGGTCTTGGGGCAGCCGATGACCTGGATGCCGGTGTTGTGGGCAGCGCAGTACTCAGCCAGAACAGCGGCGTTGGTGTTGGAGTCGTCGCCGCCGATGATGACCAGGGCGTTCACGCCGTGGGCCTTGCAGTTCTCAACTACGATGGCGAACTGCTCCTGGGTCTCCAGCTTGGTACGGCCGGAGCCGATGATATCGAAGCCGCCGGTGTTGCGGTAAGCGTTGATGTAGTCATCCTCGAAGATGATGAAGTCGTTGTCCAGCAGACCGGAGGGGCCGCCCTTGAAGCCGATGAGGACGTTCTCGGGGCTCAGAGCCTTCAGAGCGTCGTACAGGCCGGAGACAACGTTGTGGCCGCCGGGAGCCTGGCCGCCGGACAGGATCACGCCGACGGTGAGCTTCTTGGCCTCAGAGGTGTTCTCACCCTTCTGGAAGGTGATTTCGTTCTTGCCGTAGGTGTTGGGGAACAGGGCAGCGATCTTCTCCTGATCGGCTACGCTGGAGGTGGGCTCGCCGTTGCGCACGGAGATCTCAGAGATGCCGTTTCTGAGCATACCGGGCAGCTTGGGGGCATACTGGTATCTTGCGATCTGCAGAGGGGAAAGTTTCATGAAAAAACACTCCTTAAAACTGTTCTTTGTTGTTTTGCATACAAAAGCATTATACTTCATATTGAACCAAAGGTAAAGAGTGATTTCCAACAAATTATTCGCTTTTGACAGACCGCATAACCAATTGCCTTTGGAAGCTTCTCTTTTGGTAAAGATTGTCATTGAAATCTGGGAAAAATATGCTATAATAACACTGAACTACTGCGGCGCTATGTCGCATATTGAGAAAGGATGATTCCAATGCCTCTGGTTACTACTAAGGAAATGTTCAAGAAGGCTTACGACGGCGGCTACGCAGTCGGCGCTTTCAACGTCAACAACATGGAGATCGTTCAGGCCATCACCGAGGCCTGCAAGGAGGAGAAGGCTCCCGTTATTCTGCAGGTTTCCAAGGGTGCCCGCGCCTACGCCAACCACACCTACCTGGTGAAGCTGGTTGAGGCCGCTGTCATCGAGTGCCCCGAGATTCCCATCGCTCTGCACCTGGACCACGGTGACTCCTTCGAGACCTGCAAGAGCTGCATCGACGGCGGTTTCACCTCCGTTATGATCGACGCTTCTTCCAAGCCCTTCGAGGAGAACATCGAGATCACCAAGAAGGTCGTCGAGTACGCCCATGACCACGGTGTGGTCGTTGAGGCTGAGCTGGGCGCTCTGGCCGGTGTTGAGGACGAAGTCAACGTTTCCTCTGACAACGCTCACTACACCCGTCCCGAGGAAGTCGAGGAGTTCGTTGCCCGTACCGGCTGTGACTCCCTGGCCATCGCCATCGGCACCTCCCACGGCGCTTACAAGTTCAAGCCCGGCACCAACCCCCAGCTGCGCTTCGACATTCTGGAGGAGATCATCGCTAAGCTGCCCGGCTTCCCCATCGTCCTGCACGGTTCTTCCTCCGTTCCCCAGGAGTACGTCGAGATGGTCAACACCTACGGCGGTGCAATGCCCGGTGCCATCGGCGTTCCCGAGGAGCAGCTGCGCCGCGCTGCTGAGCTGGCTGTCTGCAAGATCAACATCGACTCCGACCTGCGTCTGGCAATGACCGGCACCATCCGTAAGTTCTACGCCGAGCATCCCGACAAGTTCGATCCCCGTGAGTACCTGAAGCCCGCCCGTGCCAACATCAAGGAGCTGGTTCGCCACAAGCTGATCAACGTCCTGGGCTGCGCTGGCAAGGCCTGATTGTACATCCCTTCTTAACACGGAATGCCGCACCCAACCGGGTGCGGCATTTTTTAGACTGTCGATATATAGGATTTCCATTTCTAATCGTAGGGGCGAGCATTGTGTCGCCTACAGAAAAACGGATGTTTTTTCGTTATTTCCTTCGTTTTCCGAACTTTTGGAAGCAGACGACCAATGGTCGCCCCTACGAAAGGAGCTTTTTCTACAGAGTTGGGCGGCAGGAAGCTTCCTGCCGCCCAGGGGATGGATATCAGGGGAGTGAACCCTCATGCGCCGCTCAGCCAACGGCGTATTTTACATAATCAGCCAGCATTTCTACGGTGCCGTCGATGCCCAGCTTGGTGGCATCGATTACCAGATGGTAGTTGCGTACATTGCTCCACTCCCGGTCGGTGTGGTAGTTGTAGTAGGTGGAGCGGATGCGGTCGGTTTTGCGAATCAGCTCCGCGTGGGTTTCGTAGCTTTCCTTGGGATATTCGGGGTGCAGTCTCTTGATCCGTTCCAGACGGGCCTTGAAGGGGGCGGTGATGAACAGGGAGATCAGATTGGGGTCGTCCTGAAGGATGTAGTCCGCGCACCGGCCGATGATGACGCAGGGGCCTTCCGCTGCCAGCTTTTTGATCAGCTCGGACTGCCACTGGAATACCTGATCTCTGCCGAGAACGGAACGGTGATCAGTTTCGTACAGGTATCCGGCACCCAGCAGGGATTTGCCGGCCTGCATACCGATATTGCGCAGGCGATTGCCCTGAATGTTCTCGTCCATTCCCACCAGGCGCTCATGTGCGATGCCTTTTTCTTCCGCGATGGTTGCCAGGATCTCCTTGTCGTAAAGAGGAATGCCTAGCTTTTCAGCCAGCTTGACGCCGATCTCTCTGCCGCCGGAACCAAACTGCCTGCCGATGACGATTACAAACCGCTTATCCATGAAGCTCACTCCTTTCAAGTGCTGTAGAAAATGTTGGCTGAGGGGTTCTTGCAAGTTTAGTATATCAAACTTGCATAATATAGTCAATAACAAATGCTGGAAATTGCACACATAAGGGGTTTCAAGGAGAAACTTCGTGAATAATAAATAAACTATGCAACTAAGAAATGGCGAAGATGCAAAAATAGTTCCGCTTGAGCAGAAAGCGGAAAGCCGCCCCCTTCGGAGCGGCATGACAGATATAGCCTTTACTTCGGAAATTCTCCCTTATTCCGGGTCAGACCGCAGATATAGTCCATACTGACATTATAGTACCGTGCAAGGATGATCAGACTGTCCACCGGAATTCTGGTGTTGCCCAGCTCATAATCACAATAGGTTCTTTGCCCAACCTGAAGGAGTCTGGCGATCTGGCTTTGGGTCAGGTCATTGTCCTCCCGAAGGGAGCGGATTCTCTCTGCATAATTCATGGAACTCACCTCGGGTTGAGGGTATCATAGAGAAAATAACTCTATTGACTTTTAGAGCAATAAACTCTATGATAACCATGAGGTTATGAAATGAAACGGGCTGAACTGGTCTATAAATCCATGATGGGGGAATTGGTGGCCCCCTGTCCGGAAATCCCCGATGCGTTCGCAGATGGAACACACTGCGCGGAACTCTACGGCCATATTCTGGCGGCTGGCAATCGGATCTGTGAGAAACTGGGCGTGCGGGAAGATCCGGATGTGGAGCTGATGATCAATACCTTTCTGAAAATGAATCGGGAGCTGTGCGGCCGGATGTACCACTACGGCCTGTGGGACGGGAAAACAGACGCGAAATAAAACGGCGGCACTCTAAAACCAGAGTGCCGCCTTGTATTATTTGTACAATGCCGTGTTCGAACTGTTTTAACTCGCTGGACAATGCCTGTCGCACTTACGCACGAATCGCCCGTGGGGTGTCATAGGGCAAACTCAAATATCCTCAAAAGGGCAATTTCCCACATTCTCCCACAACTTCCTTTTTATCTCCTTTTTTCTCCGCTACCCGTTACTTTTTCTTTTGTGCATATACGGACATTTTTTGTGGTCCAAGTTCAAGAGTATAAAATATGGTAATTAAGAGTTTTATGGCAAGAAATACACCAAAGACATACCAAATAACACTTGGTACAAAAATATGGAACAGTACAATCGTTATATACTGTGGAATTAAGGAATATAAAATTACCAAATATAGAATGTGGTATTTTCTGAATGTCCTTGTATATTTTTTCAGCATCGGCAGAATATATCCCATCTTCACCCTATCTGAAAAACTTTGCTCTGCATGTATTTTTTTCGCATTTTTTCGATTTCTTTCACCAATCAGAAAATCCAAAAGCAAGCGGCGCGCATCGCTGATTACAACTTTGTCCAGCATTATCATAAGGAAATACGCCAAAATAAACAGTTTTTCCATATCTGCTACACCGCCTTTCTACATGGATTATATCACAAAAAAGCGACCTTGCATAGCCTTTCTATGCAAGGTCGCTATGTTTTATGAGGATGCGGGAATTTACCCTTTTTACTTGTTTTGAGGATATTTTGCTTTACCTCATAACAATGGGGTGTCACGGGGCAAACCATTTTTCGCTCAGATCGATGGCTGAACAGGAAAATGCCCATGATGATAAAACCAAAATTTTATTGACAGATTTGCTTGATTTTACAAGGTTTTCGGCCTCTGTGCGCAAAAAAATAAGCCTCAAA